>JBGOUW010000420.1:0-4477 GCA_041477755.1 Binatia bacterium | reverse complement strand
TAGAGCTGCGGCGCGATCGCTCTCCCCGTCAGCCCCACTTGATACTGGCGCGGCAACCAGCTCGCGTCCGACACATCACGCGTGGTGCACATTGCGGCGTTCAGCACTTTGGCCAGTGGCTCGATCGCCGCGAGATTGGCTGCGCTCCCCAACCCCATGCCAACGCCGATCACGACCGGCGCATGATCGAGCGCCGCAGCACTCTCGGCCGTCCGTCGCTGCGCGACGACACCGACGCGCGCGACGAGATTCGGAACCGGCAGACGCTCTACGACGGCGCGCCGCAACGTGTCGGGCTTGCCCGCGTCGAGTAAACCCGGCCGCACCGTTGCCATCTCCGGTCGTGTCTTGGAGAGAATCGGAGCGACCACACTGCCGCCGAACGCCGGCTTGTACTGCAGCAGCCGGCCTTCGCCGTCGAGATCGAGATCAACACAATCGCCCGTCAGCCCCAGGCCCAGTCGAGCCGCCACCCGCGGCGCCAGATCGCGACCCATCGCCGTCGAGGGCAGCAACACCACTCCGGGCTGGCGGGCGCGGATGGCGTCGGCGACAATCGCCGCCCATAGTTCAGTGTCGTAGTGCGTCAGACGCGGATGATCCGCCACCAACACACGCTGAGCGCCGTAGTGCGCGCATTCCGTCGCATGGCGCTCGGCGCCAGCACCGAGTATGAGTGCGGTCACCGACGCACCCAGCCGCTGCGCGAGCTCCGCCCCCTTGCCGAGCAGTTCGTATGTAACCGGCCGCACACGTTCGTTCAGCACCTCGGCAAGCACCCAGACATCCTTGGCTCCGGCACGCGGGACCGCCCCGGCAGCGACCGCGCGTGGCTTCGCCGTTTCCTGCCACTCGCCAAAGAGGCCGTGCTTCAAGAGCGCGCCCACAAGTTGATCGAGGACCTGCCCCAGCGTGTCGCCCGTCAGCACCTGACCGCGCCGCTTGGTTTCGATTGTCTCCAGCCCGGCAACCCACGTCGGCGAACCACTCGCCCCCAATTGCTCGGCCGCGAGCGGCAGCTCGGCCGCGGTCACCGTCACGATCGACTTCTGTTTGGCTTGTTCGCGATCAGTCTTGGACGGGAAGCGTTCAGGCGCCAAGTCCTCGGCGGCAGTCACCAGCGCTGGGCACGCAACTTCGACGGTTTCGAACCCGCTGTCAGTTTCTCGTTCCGCAGTAATGCGTCGAGTGGCCACGTCGACCTCGATCGTGTGCGCGCCGGTGATCTGCGCGACATCGAGCAACTCCGCGACCTCGGGTCCAACCTGACCGGTTTCCGCATCGACGCTGTGGCGGCCGCACAGAATGAGATCGAACGGCTCGCGCCGGATCGCGGCCGCCAACACCCGCGCGGTGGCGAGCGTATCCGACCCCGCGAACGCGCGGTCGCACAGATGCACGGCACGATCCGCGCCCAGCGCCAGACACTCCACCAATGCTTCCCGGGCCTGCGGCGGCCCCATCGTGAGTGCGACCACTTCGCCTCCGTGTACACGCACAAGGTCCACAGCTTTGATGAGTGCCCGCACGTCGAACGAGCTGACTTCGGTCGGCACGCCCTCGCGTTTCAACGTCTTCGAGGTTGCATCGAACTGCATCGCCGATACGACCGGCACCTGCTTTATGCACACCACAACACGCACGCCGCTTGCCTCCACTTTTTCTGACTTGTACGCACCGTGTGACAGCAATCGGATGCGAGTGCAAACCAGTATCCGAATCTGGATCAGTGGCATTCGGGGCTTGAACAGTTTAGGCTTAGCAACTGATGTGTTCGCCAATAATGTGGGTGCTACCCGTACTGGTCCTGGCGACGGGGTGTCACTCCCCTGAGACTGTACCGAAGCAGCCGAAGGAGATCCTCGACTTGTCGCCGGCGCTTAGCGAGGACAGTCCCTGTCGCCAACTCGGCCACCGGACCTGTGACTTCCTCGGCGTAGCCCGGCAGACGTTCGCGCCGGTGGTTCCCACCAACCCGAAGTACGCATTCGGCATGATGAGCTACAGCCTCCTGAGTCACGGCGGCGCCCATCTCGATGCTCCGGCTCGATTGCTGCGCGACGGCGCGCGGGCGGATCAAGTACCACTGGACCGCTTCTATGGACCAGCACGCGTGTGGGATCTGCGCTGGCACGATCGCAACACGCTGTTGCAGGTCAACGACCTCGGTCAGCAACCGCCGGTTCTCCCCGGAGAAGTGCTGCTGCTGCTCACTGGCTACGTCCCGCCATCAGCCAATGAATGGCCGGTGTACAGCGCGCTGTCCCCGCAAGCGGCGAGTTGGCTCGTCGCTCGGGCACCGCGCGCGATCGGCACCGACATGCCGAGTCTGGGCAGCTTCGAGCACTATGCGCAGCTCCTCGAACTGAGCCGGTCTCCGGACGAAGTGTGGGCCGAGACGCTGCCGTTTTTTCAGGCCGGCATTCCAGTCATTGCAGGCCTCATCAATCTCGATCATCTGATCGACAAGCCCGCGGTGACGTTTGCCGGCTTTCCGCTCGCGGTCGCCGACCGCAGCGGCGCACCGATGCGCGCGGTCGCATTGGTATACTGACGTCGAGAATCGCGTTCGGCCAGCTTCGCTACTGAGCGGTATGGCGCTGAATGGCCTGGCGCTGAATTGACTCCCTGAAACCTTTTCCCTATTGTCCACGCGTTCCCCTCATGCGCATCACGTTGTTACCGCAGCACAAGCAGGTCGATCTGCCCGGACGGCATCGGGTTTCGGAAGTGCTGCGGCAACTCGGCATGCTGCCGGGCACCGCGATGGTCATTCGCGGCGATGCATTGGTGACAGAGCAAGACTTTCTTGAGGCCGACGACAGTGTCGAGATCCGCTCCGTGATTTCGGGCGGAGCCTAGCCGCGGAGGGCGGTCATGAAATGCACACGCTGCCGCGAACGCGCGGAGGTCCATCTGCGACAGCACAATTCGGCGTTTTGCCGGGGCTGTTTCCAGTTCTTCTTTCATCGCCAAGTCGAGCGCGCGATTCATCACGAGCACATGTTCACCTTCGATGATGAGGTGCTCGTCGCCGTGTCGGGCGGCAAGGACAGCTTGGCGCTGTGGGACGTGTTGATTGCCCTCGGCTACCGCACCGTGGGCGTGCACCTCGCGCTCGGCATCGGTGAGTACTCCGCGACTTCGACTGAGAAGACGGAGCGGTTTGCGCGCACACGGGGGTTGCGCCTCATCACGCTCACACTGGCCGACCAAGGTCCGGGGCTGGCGATCGCGAACGTGGCGAGCGCCACGAATCGCAAACCGTGCGCCGCGTGCGGCACCGTGAAGCGGCACTACTTCGATCAGCTTGCCAGCGAGCACGGCTTTCGCGTGGTCGCCACCGGGCACAATCTCGACGACGAAGCGGCGCGCCTGCTCGGCAACGTGTTGCACTGGCAGACCGCGCACCTCGCCAAGCAGCATCCGGTGCTGGAACCCAATCACGAGAAGTTTGCGCGCAAGGTAAAGCCGCTGTTCCGTGTCAGCGAGTACGAAGCGGCCGTGTACGCGTTCTTTCGCGGTATCGACTACATGGTCGACGAGTGTCCCAACAGCGTCGGCGCGACGCAGCTCGTCTACAAGGATGTGCTCAACCGACTCGAAGCGGCAATGCCGGGCACCAAGCTGACTTTCGTGAAGGAATTTCTGCGCAGCGGCCGCCCGGCGTTCGTCACGGCCGAAGCGCTGCCGCCGCCGCAATCCTGCGAGGGGTGCGGCATGCCGTCGTTTGGAACGTTGTGCTCGTTCTGTCGCCTCAGCGCCGAGGTCGAACGCAAGCACGGGCCGGCGCAAGCCAGCAATGCGTAGAGCGCCAACCAATCGCACGCCCCACCGTCTCGAAGGAACAGCCTAGATCGATGTCGGATTCTCCTCGTACCGCCCGTCTCGTTGCCGGCGATAGCGTCTTGTTCATCGACCACAAAGAGCGGGAGTACCTGCGCACACTGCGAGCCGGCGGCCGGGTCAACTTGCGCAGCGGATCGCTGCAGGCCGATCAGCTCATCGGCCTGGAAGAAGGCACGGTGGTCTACAACACGGCGCGTGAACCGTTCCTGATGCTGCGGCCGACGTTCGCGCAGCTCATCCCGAATCTGCCGCGCAAGGCACAAGTGATCTACCCGAAAGACATCGGGCCGATCCTGCTGTGGGGCGACATGTATCCGGGCGCCACCGTCGTCGAGATCGGTGCCGGCCCAGGTGCGTTGACGATGGCGCTGCTACGCGCGGTGGGGCCGCACGGCCACGTCACTTCGTATGAGGCGCGCGCCGACTTCGTCGAGATGGCGCGCCACAACGTCGACCAGTTCCACGGGCCTGCACCCAATTGGACGCTCAAGTTGGCCGACGCGTCGACGGGCATCAGCGAACGGGACGTCGATCGCATGGTGCTCGACCTCGCCGAGCCGTGGCATCTGCTGCCGCAGATCGAGGCCGCGTTGCGTCCGGGCGGCCTGGTGATGGGGTACGTCCCCAC
>JBGOUW010000599.1:0-2963 GCA_041477755.1 Binatia bacterium | reverse complement strand
TGGCGTTCGAAGCGCGCGCGCGCGACCTGGTCGAGCCCGAAGGTCGCCATCATCTTGCGGAGAATGTCATACGGCGGCAGATCGCCATGTTCGAGCGCTTCGAGGTTCGGCTTGATCTCTGCCTCGATGAAGCGACGCACGGCGTCACGGATCATTTGGTGTTGCTCACTCCACTCAATCATTGCTGGGCTCCTTTGGTGCGAATGCTTCCCAAGGACATACGCGAAGTACGCGTGACGGTAAACTGGGGTGTCTGCAATCGACTAGCTCGGTCAATGATCAAAGAGGCGGGCGGGACGCCCGCCCTACCGAGGATTTCGAAAAGGAAAATCCGGGTAGCGCAGGCGGCCCGCCTGCGTCTTCAGAGCGCGCATCGACAGTCCCAGAGACAGAGGGAACCACATTGCGGCGCGCTTCACTCTCGCCTGCGGTGCGGACAGTTTCGGACCCCGCCCCCTAGCCCCCAGCCCCCAAAGCAGGCTAGAAGCCGCACACGCAAGGAGACTTCATGAGCACACCGAGCCGAGCCGAAGTCGAAGCCGCGTTCAAGCACTATCTCAAAGTCGGCGCCGAGCAGCACGACTGGAACGCGTGGGCCGATCTGTTCACCGAAGATGCGCTCTATGTCGAGGTGCAGTACGGCACGTTTCACGGCCGCGAAGCGATCCGCAAATGGATCACCGAAGTCATGGCGACCGTACCCGACATGTATTTCCCGCCGCCCGATTGGTACGCAATCGATGGCGATCGTGTCATCTTCTACCTACAGAACGTGCTGCCGAACCCGGATCCGAAGGGCCAGCCGTTCGGGTTTTCGAACGTGACCATCCTGCGCTACCGCGACGGCCTGTGGTCGTACGAGGAGGACATCTACGACGTCCGCGCCAGCATGCGCGTGAAGGAGTTGTTCAAGGCGGCCAAGAAATAGTTAGCGTGAACGAATTCCAACGATCGGACAACCGAAGGTCTGGATTCGCTCGGTGCTGGCTGGTGTGGTGCTCGGAGCCGTCGTCGGTGCGCTCATGATGTACGTCGCTGGCAACATAACGCCCAGAGCGAGATTCACGAGGCAGGCAATGTTCACTGGCTCTACTGGTGCGGGATTGGTCTGTCTTGGCTTGTGCCAGTTGCAGCAGTGTCGATCATCTTCATCGGACTGAGCTCGACCGTCGCTGGTTGGTTCCACCGGCGCGGCAGCACCAACCATGCGGCTGCGGGCAACGGCCGCCGCGGAGGAATTCGGTGAGGTGGCGGCGTTCCGTTCCGGTGGCCGCGCCTGAGACGCCGCGTTATGCGGCTTCCAGCTCGACCGGAATGCGGGTGAAGCTGCGGAAGATGAAACTCGGGTGCAACGGCAGCGGCTCATCGTCGGCGCGGTGAAAGTCTGTTGTGCGACGCACCAGTGTGCCGATCGCGACTTGCGCTTCGAGGCGCGCGAGGTTGTTCCCGAGACAGAAGTGCGGACCGAAGCCGAAGGCGAGATGGCGATTGTCGTCGCGCGCGATGTCGAACACGTCGGGGCGATCGAACACCGACTCGTCGCGGTTCGCCGATCCGAGCCAGACCAACGCGTTCTGCTCCGCCTCGATCGTCGTGCCCGCAACGTCCATCCGCCGGGTCGCGCGACGCACGGTCACTTGCACCGGCGAGGAGAAGCGCAGGACTTCGTCGATCGCGCTCGCGAGCAATTCGGGCTGCGCGCGCAAACGCGTGAGCTGATCCGGGTGCTGCATCAGCTCGATCGCCGCATTGCCGATCAACGTGGTCGTGGTTTCATTGCCGGCGACCAGCAGCAAGGTCAGCATCTGCAGCATCTCGTCGAAGCTGAGTCGTGAACCTTCGATCTCCGCGGCGACCAGCCCGCTCAGCAAATCCTCGCGGGGCTCGCGGCGACGCTCATCGACGAGCCGCGAGAAGTAGGCCCGCATCTCGTCGAGGATCGCCAGCTCACGGGCGATGACATCGGGCGGCTCCGGTCCCATGATGCCGAGGCCAAGATTTTCCACCAGGCCGTCGGACCAGTGCTTGAATTGCTCGCGATCCTCCAGCGGCACACCGATCATCTCGGCGATGACGATCACCGGCAGCGGATAGGTAAGAGCCTGCACCAGATCGACCCGCCGCTTGGCCAGCGCATCGGCGAGCAACTGCTCGGCGATCGCTTCCATGCGTTGCTCCAAGCGCCGGATCATACGGGGAGTGAACGCTTGGTTGACGAGGCCCCGCAGCCGCGTGTGTTCCGGCGGGTCTTGCATCAACATGCTCGGCGGCAAGTCCTTTCGCAGCTCAACGCCGGGCGGTGGCGGGAAGATGCTGGACCAGGCGGCTGGGTCTTTGAGGATCGCTTGGATGTCGTCGTAGCGGAACACCGAGAAGAGCGGCAGCCCTTCGTGCGCAAAGACAGGAAACTCACGCCGTCCACGCGCGTACAGCGGAAACGGATTCGCCCGTACGTCGGGATCGAAGGGATTGAAAGAAAATGGTTCGATGTCCATGTCAGCCGCTAACCTCAAGTCAGAAAAAAGAAACCGCCGATGCACGCCGATCAACGCAGATGCTGAATCCGGCTCGACTCACCGCTTGATCACCAAATGCATTTCGATGAGTGGTACGGATCTCTCCGGTCTTTGATGGAAGGGTCGAATCGGCGTGTATCGGCGTTCATCGGCGGTTCCAATTTGTGTTTCGCTGCGTAGCTAGACCCGCGCGCCGACGAGCGCGTGCAACGCCTGCGTGAGGCCATCGACGCTGAGGTGGAACATCGGGAACAGTTTGCGTACGAGCTGCACGGTCTGCACGTTCCAGTACGGCGTGTCCTCCGGATTGAGCCACACGGCGCGATCGAAGTGCTGGGCGATACGGTGCAGCCACACCACGCCCGGCGTCCGCGTGGTGCGGCGCGGATCGATGTTGCCGAACGGTTCCAGCATCTCCGCGGGGTGCATTGCGGCATCACCGACGAC
>JBGOUW010000655.1:0-2644 GCA_041477755.1 Binatia bacterium | reverse complement strand
TGCTCTGGGACTCGGGTTTCTCCAAGAGCTGCGATCGTGGCGATCTCAGCGGAGCGGAGATGCACCAGCGAGCTTGCGAACTCCTTCGGTGGACGGCCGACTACGCCGAGTTCCGGCGCGTCTGGGCAGCCGCGTTCGAGCCAGATTCACGCGTGCTGGCCCTGGTCCATGCTCTTCGGCAGCATCACAAGACCGGTCTACTCACCGACAATCCTCCCGTGATCAAAGATGCCCTCCGGCATGAACTCAGAGAAGTCGGACGTGAGTTCGACTACCTCGGCTTCTCCTGCGAGCTTCGAAGCCTCAAGCCCGACCCGGTCATCTTCCGAGCAGCGCTCGTGCACGCCGAGTCAAAGCCCGAGGAAGCGTTGTTCATCGACGATGTTCGAGCGAACGTGGATGCGGCCAGAGCCATCGGCATCACTTCCTTTCTCTTCAACAACGCTCGCGGCCTCGAAGCCGACTTGGCTCGCGTTGGCATCCTGGCCGATTCCTCGTAACGACGATTTCCGTCACGGCCAAACTGAGACACTACCGACGAAAGGACCTTCACCTAATGTCCGATCGAAATGCGAGTCGCACAGCGCTGGGGACCGCATACATGCGGGCCGCGCATCAGTTGCTTGATGCACCGCCGCAGATACTCGATGATCCGCTTACGGTGTTGCTGCTCGGACCGGCCGCCTTGGAGCGGATCACCAATGCGGCGAATAGCTACCAAACTCCCCAACGGCGCGCATTGCGCGCGCATGTCGTGCTGCGTTCTCGGTTCGCCGAGGACCGCCTCGCCGCTGCGGTTCTCCGCGGCGTGACGCAGTATGTCGTCCTCGGAGCCGGCTTCGAGACCTTCGCACTGAGGCAGCCGGCATGGGCGCGTTCATTGAAGATTCTCGAAGTCGATCATTCAGGAACCCAAGACATGAAGCGCTCTCAACTTGCCGCAGCCGGCCTCACCATGCCGGAGAATGCAGACTTCGCCGACATCGACTTTGAACACGAGTCGTTGCGCGACGGCCTCCTCCGGTGTCACGTCTCGCTCGACGAGCCGACCTTCTTCTCCTGGCTGGGTGTGACGATGTATCTCAAAGAAGACGCCATTGACGCGGTGCTCCGGTCTGTCGCAACGTTTCCGGCGGGCAGCGAGATCGTGCTGACTTTCGCGCCGCCGCCAGGCGACTCCCCTTCACCACTTGACCAGCGCGCCACCGACCTTGGCGAGCCCTGGGTGAGCTACTTCGAGCCTGATGCGATCGAAGCCAAACTACGCGACGCTGGCTTTTCCAACGTGGAGTTCCTTTCGCCAGCGGAGGCCGAGGTGCGCTACTTTCGGCAGCGCCCAAAGGATCTTCCAGTACCGAAGCGAACCAACCTCGTGTGTGCGGTGCTGTAGCCCCGTCACCTCTTCTTCTCGCTGCCAGGCCAGAGCGGGGCGATCAATTGAAACGGCAACGACAGCGTTCGCTCCATGAGGCTCAACAACTCGCGACCCACGGCCGAGGGCGACAGTGGCGTCACCACCGGGTTGTTGATTGATCCGCTCACCGCCACCGGGATCGAGACCAACCGGTCACCTAGGATGTTGCGAATGACTGGGATCTGGCTCACGACCGAGTCGATCTTTCTCAGCGGCGCCACCAGCAGCGTGACATCGACGGTCTGGTCGATGACGTTGATGGAGCCTTGGCCCACCATCTGCACCGTCGGACCATCGATGATCGCTTCCCGCAGCACCAAGCTGCCTCCCGCGAGATCACCGATCGCCTTGATGGACGCGTAGGGCAAGTCTTCCTTCGTCAACCCTGCTACCTCGCCAAACGATCCGGTGGCGACGCTGAGTGCCGAGAGCATCTGCGCCCCACGCCCGACGCGCGCAACGCGTCCGTTGCGAGCGGTGAACTCGACGTGTCCATTGAGCGCGCGACCGAGCGCGCCGACTTCGGCCAGCGTGCCGCGCCCGCTGATCTTCGCACTGAGATCGAAACGGCCCGTGAGGGCTCCCTGCTGACCACCGAGACAGGTCACGGTCGCATCCAACGCCTGCCCCTTCGCCGCGGGTTGGAACGCCACGCTCAATTCAGACGCCGCGATCGTAATCGTGCCCGGCGTCGCGATGCCGCACAGTTTCCCTTCCGAGATTCGGATGGTCGGCCCGTTCGCGGCGAGCGTGACCGTGGCGCGCAGAGCATCCCAGGTGAAGCCGCCGTAGGTGAAGGACTCGGCGGCCACGCGGACCCGCCCGCGCAACGGCGGCACCGGTAGCCGCGACGCCGCGCTCTCTCCGTCACCGTCGTGCGGCAGCAGCGGCGTGAGCTGATTCCAATCGAGCCGATCGCCGGTCACATCAAGATCGACGACGAAGTCTTGCGGCGATGGCGTCACGCTCCCGTGAACGTCCAAGTGACTCGCCGCATCGGTGGCGAGCGTGGCGTCAATCGCAATAGTGCCGGCGCTGCCGGATGGCGCAATCGTGCCGGCGCTGCCGGCGGGCGCGATCGTGCCGGCGCTGCCCGCAAGCGCGAGATGCACCAGGCGCAGGTCGCCCGGCCCGGGGACTGACACATCGCTCGCCTCGAGCTTGCCCGCCACCGTCGATCGCATCGGTTCGTCGATGAGGATACGGGCCCGAAAATCGCCGCTCAGCCAG
>JBGOUW010000073.1:0-13217 GCA_041477755.1 Binatia bacterium | reverse complement strand
GCTGTCGCCAATGGCGGCAGTGCGCAACTTTCAATCCTTCGCAATCAAACGGCCGGCGGCTTCAGCGCACCGATCTCGGTGGCGCTGACATCGGAAGCCGGGGCGTTGGCGGCGACGGATCTCAACGGCGACGGCATCAGTGATCTGCTGGTGGCGCAACCGCTCAGCGACGGCTTGACGGTATTGCTGGGTCAGCACAATGGCAGCTTCAGCTCGCAGTCGCTGGACGCCGGCGGAAAGGTCGTGGCGGTCGCGGGCGCGGACGCCAACCACGACGGGCATGCCGACGTGATCGCCGCGCGTATCAATTCAATCGCGCTGGTGACGTGGCTGACTGACGCGACGGGCACGCCGCAAACGGCGTTGACGACAACGCTCCTCGATGAACCGACCGCCCTGGCCGTCGGCGATTTCGACGAAGATGGCCTGCTCGACGTTGCGGTGCTGAGCTCCGCTGCTACCAACGTGTCGATTTGGCGTGGGAGCGGCGACGGCAACTTCACCAGCGGGGGACAGTTTGGTGCGCCGTCAAGTCCGATCGGAATCGTCGTGGCCGACTTCAACTTCGACGGGCATCTCGATCTGGTGGTGGCGAGCGGCGACGGAGACCGGGTCGTGAGCTACGCCGGAACTGGTAGTGGTGGATTCGCGGAGGGCATGGACTTTCCAGTGGGTCATGGGCCGATCGCGTTGACGGCGATCAATCTGACATTGGACGGTTTGCCGGATGTGTTGATCGCTGAAACCGACGGTGAGGACGTGATGGTGTTGCGCAACACGACCCGTGTGCTGGCACCGGGCAACACGCCGACGCCGACCGATACCGTCGGACCGGGAACGCCGATCCCGCCCCCGCCGCCATCGGCGACGCCGAGCTTCACGCCGACGCAGACGGTGGGGCCTGGCACGCCGACGCCGCTACCGCCCGCAACCGTAACGCCGCGACCGACGCGCACGCGTCCGCCGAAGAACTCAGGTTCCGGCGGTGGCGGCTGTGCAACGGTGCCCGGCCGCCCAGGTGGAGCGGCGGCCGTGGGGTTGCTGTTGTACTGGAGTCGGCGCCGGCGGCGCGCCGGCTAAGGGGTACCGATTGCGTAGACGCGCCCGTCTGGGGCGCCGATGTAGACGGTGCCGTCGAGACCGATGGCAGGTGACGAGCGGCCGAGCGGAAGCGGGACCATGCCGTCCGTTCCGGGCGCGGTGATCCCGACACGCCAGACTTCGGTCAACGCAGTTCCGTTGTCGCTGACCTGGTAGACGTTGCCGTCGTCAGAACCGAAGACGATTGAGTTGCTCACCCCGTCTGAGTTGCCGGCGACGGCGAGTGACGACTCGATCGGTCCGCCGGTGTGGAACGACCGCGTCGCATTGGTCATCAGGTCGAGGGCGTACAGATTGCCGTCCGTCGATCCGAGGTAGAGAACGCCGTTGGCGCCCAGGGCCGGCGAGAAGGCCGGCGAAGACACATTGGGCAGCGTTCCCGGTGCTGTGAACTGCAGGCGCTGGGAAGCGCCGGACACGGCATTGATCGCAAAGAGATGCCCAGCGCTATCGAAGATGTAGACGGTGCCGGCGCGTGGGTCCGTGGAGGTGGGCTGAAGGTACAAGAGTGGTGCGGCAACAATCGGATCGGAAGCGATGAACGTCCAGCGAATTCGGCCGAGACAGCGGTCGATGGCGCGCACGGCCGGGTGCGGTCGCGACTCGGCGACATAGACGAGGCCGTGCGGAGCGGTGTCGCTCGTCACCGTGCAGTTGGCGACCTGCGTGCCGTTGAGTCCATCGGGACCCAGCGCGGGCGCGGCTTCGATGCGACCCTCACCCAGCGACCAGCGCGCGACGCCGTTCGTGCAGATGGCACCGCTCACGCCGCTCTGCGCCGAGATGAACGCGCCGATCATCGCGGTGCCGTCGATTGCCAACGCCGGTGAGCTGGCACTGTAGCCGCCGAGCGCGGCGGCCCGGTCGAGAAAGCCGGTCGGAGTGAGCCGCAGCAACTGATTCAACGTCGTGCTGAAGAACGTCCGCCCGCTGGTGTCGACCGACGGGGAGTTGGTGATTGCGCTGCTGCTGGTCGCGTACGTGAAGATCAGAGTCCCGGTGCTGCCGTCGAGGGCGTAGAAGTTGCCGTCGTTCGCTCCGATGTAGACTCGCTCGGCGCACGTTTCTTGATCAGTGCAGTCGTCGGGGCTGGTGCAGGGCGTGCCCGAGATCGTACACGCCTTGATGACGGCCGGTGAGGTGGCGAAGCTGCCTTTGCCCGACTCGTCGGCGGGAGGGAACTGCCAGAGCAGCTGTCCCAGATTGCCGCTCAAGGTGATGAGATCATCCGCGGCGCGCCCGGTGTTGGCGTTGCCGGTATTGGCGTTGTCGTGGCGGAACTTCGGCCATGGCGCGGCGTCGGGCAAGGTGCCCGGGGTCGGCGTGGTGCCCGGCCTTGGCGGGGTCGCGGCGTTGCCGGCGAGCGGTAATCCATCGTTGATGTTGCAGCTCGGCGAGCCGCCGCCGCTGGTGCACGCCCCCGCGAGCAGCGCCAGCAGCGCGACCAGCAATCGCGCCGTGCTCTTCATGGGTTGTTGCTCGGCGTGCCGATCAAATAGATGCGGCCATTGTCGGCGCCGACGTAGATCGCGCCGTTGGAGTCGATGGCCACCGATGAGTGGATCGGGCTACCGTTCGCCACGTTAATGAAATCGGTATCCGAACAGGCGGGTACCGGGGTTCGTGTGGCCTCTGGGGGCGGGGTCAATGAGGAGAAGGGGAGGCGCACCGAGACGTGGCCCATATCATCGCCGAAGACAAGACAACCGTCGGCGGACATGGCGGGTGACGAGCTCGTTGGCGCGAGAGCGGAGTTGATGCTGATGCCAGTGGCGAGTTGGCCCGTGTTTTCATCGATGGCGTAGATGGTGCCATCGCTCGCCAGAACGAACACGAGCGAACGGATTGTCGTGTTAGGTGTCGGCGTTGGCGTCGGACCGCCGGGCGTCGGCGTCGCCACTCCGGTCGGCTGCGGCGTTGGCGATGGGATGGGCAACCCGCTGCTGCCGAGCGCCAGCGAGGCGATCGCCGGCTCACCGCTCGCGATGCGGACTCGCGAGGTCACGGAACTCCCATCGGAGCTGATGCCGACCACATAGCCGTCCGCAGTCCCGACGTAGATGGAGGCGGTGCCGCGCAACGGCGAGGCGGGAAATATCCCGGACAGATTTGGAAACTGGCCCGGGCCGGCTTTGAAGAGCGGCGTGCCATCCAACGCGAGGGCATAGAGAAAACCATCAGCGGCGGTGAAGTAGAGCGGTCCCCCGAAGTCGACGGCCGGTGAGGACGTGATCGCGCCGCCCGCCAGGAAGGACCACTTCAGGCTGCCGTCTTGGTTGAGCGCGTAGAAGCGTCCGTCATTGGTACCGAAGTAGATGCCGGTGATGATCTCCTCGTTTGAATCGACGAGGAACGTCGGTGACGACATGATCGGGCCCACGTCGGTCTGCGTAGTCGGGGGATAGGCCCACAAACAAACCGGGCCGTTGTTGGTATCCTGCACCGCGAAGAAATGCCCGGTGGTGTCACCGAAATAGAGCACCTTGTCGTTCTGTTCGGTAAATGTGGCACCGGAGCGGAGCGATGTGAGGGCGGGCGACGATTGAATCGGACCGAACGGGATGGCCATGCTCGTATCTGGAGTGGGGGTGGGGCCCGGAGTGAGCAGGCGTGCACTGATCGCGCACTCGGTGAGGGACCAAATTTTGGTTTTGAGGTCAGGATTGAGTGCATACAACTCGCCGGCCCCGCCACTCGACTGGGAGCCTTCGGTGGCGATGTAGACGACGTGGTTGACGCCGATGACCGGTGAGGCGGAGATGGCGCCTAGCGGCGGATCGCCCTTCGGCGGGTATGACGGGAACGAATCGGTCGTTGGAGTGATGCTCTTGTACGCGTCGCCAACGTTGCCGGAGGCGTCGCCGCTGTTGACCGGGTCGCGACGAAACTTACCCCACGGTGCGATGGGGGTGGTTTGGACCGTCCCACCGCCCCCGCCGCTGCAGGCAGCGAGGGCGAGACACACTGCAACGACCAATCCTCGGTGAATCATCTCGGGCTAGTTGTCAGAGAAGGCCTGAAAACTCAATCCCACCTGCGCGCGACGAGGCGAGCGAGAAACGCCGGCTCGCCTTCGTCCTCGCAGCGCCCTTCGCTGGCGCTGAGAATCTCGAAGTCGGCGAAACGCTCGGCGAGCTCACCGTGCTGCAGCAGGAAATCAGGATTGCTCGGGTGACCGATGGTGCGCTGATCGATGAGGAAGGCTTCGAAGATCACCACGCCACCCGGCCGCACGGCGGCCTTGAGCGACGGGATCAGCGTGCGCTGCAGAAAGCGGATATTGATGATCGCGGCGTAGTGGCTGTGCGGCAGCGGGAAGTCGTCGAGATCGGCCTGTAGGAGCTGCACTGGCAACCGCTGCGCCCGCGCGACAGTGGAGATATGACTGAGCGCCGGGAAGGCGATGTCGATGGCGTGAACCGGACGACCGGCGCCGGCGAGATAGAGCGTGTTGCGGCCGACGCCCGCCGCGATGTCGAGCACGACCCCGGGCGGGATGAAGTGCTGGTGCCGAACGAGAAAGGGTGACGGCGGTTCCAACCCGCGTGATGTGCGGTCGCGGTAGCGCGCTTCCCAGCGATCGCGATCGGATCGCATGCTCAGCTCAGCACCGCGCGGGCGAGCACCAGCACGTCGACGTGGGTGGCGCCGGCGCGGCGCAGGGTCCGACTGCACTCGTCGGCGGTGGCGCCGGTGGTGTAGACGTCATCGACCAACAGGATGCGGCGGTCGCCCACGCGCGCCGGATCAGGCACGCGGAAGGCCCGGGCCACGTTGCGCCGCCGGGCGGTATCGTCGAGTTCAACTTGTGGCGCCGTTGCGCGCACGCGCTCAAGCGCGAACGGATCGATCGGCAACGTGGCGCGCCGTGCAAGCTGGCGCGCCAGCAAGTGCGCCTGATTGAAACCCCGCCAGCGCAAGCGCGTCAGATGCAGCGGCACCGGAATCAACACGTCGTACTGCGTGAGGTCGAAGACGCAATGCTCGGTCATGAGCTGGCCCAGCATCGGCGCGAGGCTAGCGTCGGGCGCATACTTGTAGCGTTGCAGGGCGCGCTTCAGCGGTCCGGTATGCGAATCGGCGGCAGCGTAGGTTGCGCACGCGCGCGCCAAGCCGAAGGTCGGGCGGCGCGTCAGGCAGCGGTTGCAGAAGTGATCGGGTCCGGCGCCAGCGAAAGGATCGCCGCACACGGTACACAGCGGCGAGCGTGGCGGCTGGATATCATCCGCGCACGGGGCGCAGAAGCGTCGCGCCTGGTAGGTGCCACTGCCGCAGCCGGGACACTTGGGCGGGTAGAGCAGATCGAGCGCGTACGACCAGAAGGACACGGCGCCATGCTACCAGGCCGGTCGCCCTGGGCAACTTTCGCGGCAGTCCTGTCGCCGCGGTCGTCGGCGCGCTACACTGCGCGGGTGCGCTGTCGGATGTGCCAGGAGCCCGCGGGATGGTTGCGCCGCCGCTGCGAGATGTGCGCGCAGCTCTCCGGGGTTGTGGCTGCAAGTCGCGGCCTGGGCTTGAGCCAGACCCTCGACTTGATGATTGCGACCGGGGCGCCGCCTCCGCGGATCGAAGCGTTCTTGGCGTACGAGCCCGTCGGTGCCGGCACGATTCGCGACCAGATCGTAGCCGATATGACCAACCAATTGGCCCACGCGCTAGGGCAAACGCGGGTGCAGACGGCAGCCGACGTGAAACGGTTGCGCGAGCGAGGGGCCTGGCAGGGGTTGGATAAGAGACCGGAGCAATTGTGAGGAGAGCGAAGGTTCTTCATAATAGGGCCGCGTAGTGGAGCAACGATGAAGAAGTTCATGATCGGTTTCGTGCTCGGATTCGGGCTCATGTATTGGTATCTCGAGAACGCGGATCGGGTGATGGCCGGGGCCGACACGTGGATGCAGAAGTCCGCCTCCGGCTATCGCGGCGATCGAGTCCATAAAGCCGCCGGCGAAGTGCTGGGCGACAAGAAGTAGCCCCGCCGACCGCTGGGCGCGGGCGCGGCGCTTGGCGCAGCCGCCGACAACGTGTACGCTCCAGCCACCACGACGGGCTGGAGCCGGAACGACACTATGGAACTTCCAGTTATTCAACGACTAAAGAAGGACCTTGCGGCGCTGGTCAACGAGCTCAGCACGAAGATCCCGAAGATGCTGGCCGAAGCCGCGGCGCATGGGGACCTCAGTGAGAACGCGGAGTACGATGCCGCTAAGGCGCGGCAAGAATTCGTCCGGGCGCGCATCAGCCAGCTCAACGAGCGCGTCCGCGAATTGTCGCTGTACAACGTCAGTGCCATTCCCGAAGGTGTAGTGGCCTACGGCAGCAGGGTCACGGTGGAGGACGACGAGGGCGAGTCGCAGAATTTTGAGATCGTCTTTCCAGAAGAGGTGAACGCGGCGGCGGGCCAAATCTCCCTCGGCTCGCCGCTGGGCCGAGCGCTGCTCAATCGGGCCGAGGGGGATGAGATCGAGGTTCAAACCCCGCGCGGGAAGAAGACCTACCAGATCGTGACCCTGCGGACGATGCACACGCGCGTGCAGCCCGCGTAAATTGACGAAATACTCGCGCCGCCAAGCGCGCTTGCGGCTCCAGAGTGGCTGTGCTACATCGCCACACGACATTGAGGGCCGCTAAAGGAAAGTGGGCCGCGCGCCCACTTTTTTAATTTGAAGAGTTATGGATACGTCTGTGGCCGAGCGTGTGTGGGCGCTGGCCGAGGCGCTGGCACAACAGGAGGGTTTGGAAATCGTCGACACCGAGTTTCGGCGCGAGGGGCGCGGTCATGTTCTGCGGATCTATCTGGACCGCGCCGGCGGTTTTGAGGCCGCCGGGGCGGGAGTGACACTCGACGAACTGACCGGTTTCAGCCGCCAACTTGGCGACGTGCTCGAAGTCCATCAGGCGGTGACGGGCGCGTACACGCTGGAAACTTCGTCGCCGGGCATCAATCGGCGGCTGCGTGTACCGGCCCACTTCGCCCGCTACCTCGGACGCCGCGTCCGGGTGCGAACGAGCGAACCCCACGCAGGCCGGCGGATGTTTGTTGGGGTGCTGCGCGAGGTTCGCGACGACGCCATCCTCCTCGGGGATTTGCCCGGCGATGAGGTGATTCGCTTCTCAGAGATGGCGCAGGCGAACTACGAGCACGATTTTGGACGAGAGAAATAGCCGTCGTCCACGGAGGGCACCATGCAACCAGAGCTTAGCCGGGTTATCGATCAGGTCAGCAAAGAGAAGAGCATCGACAAGTCGATCGTCATCAGTGCGGTCGAAAACGCGATGCTGTCGGCGGCCAAGAAGGTGCTGAGCGCCGACATCCGCGTCGAGGCAAAGTTCAACCCGGACCTGGGGGAGGTCGAGCTGTTCAAGATTCTCACTGTGGCCGAGCACGTCACAAATCCAGAGATCGAGATCTCGCTCGAAGATGCGCGCGCCAATCTCGATCCCGAGGCCAGCGTAGGCGATGAGTTGCTGGAGAAGCTGGATCAGCGCTACGGACGAATCGCCGCGCAAGCCGCCAAGCAACACCTCATTCAGCGCCTCCGCGACGCCGAGCGCGACATCATTTACAACGAGTTCAAAGACCGTAAAGGCGAGCTGACCCACGCCGGAATCGTGCAGCGCTTCGAGAAGAAGAATATCATCGTCAACCTTGGCCGTACCGACGCCATTCTACCCGAGAAGGAACAGATTCCACGCGAGCGTTACCGCCAGGGTGATCGCATCCGGGCCTACATTCTCGACGTGGAGATGAGCAGCAAAGGGCCGCAGATCATCTTGTCGCGCACGCACCCGGGCTTTCTGGTCAAATTGTTCGAACAGGAAGTGCCGGAGATTTACGAAGGCATCGTCGAGGTGAAGGGCGCCGCCCGTGAGCCTGGCGGCCGCGCCAAGATCGCCGTGATCTCGAATGATCCGGACGTCGATCCCGTCGGCGCTTGCGTCGGCATGAAGGGGACACGCGTGCAGTCGGTGGTGCAGGAGCTGCGCGGCGAGAAAATCGACATCGTGCACTGGACGCCGGATCCCGCGGAGTACGTTTGCCGCGGCCTGGCCCCGGCGAAGGTGTCCAAGATCGTGATGGACGAAGACGATCACGAGATGGAAGTCATCGTGGCTGAAGATCAGCTTTCGCTCGCAATCGGAAAGAAGGGGCAGAACGTCCGCTTAGCCTCGCGGCTGTCTGGCTGGAAGCTCGATATCCGGAGTGAAGCGGAGGCCGAGGATGAAGCCCGCCGAGCGCGCGCGGCGATCAACAGCATTCCGGACCTGGGGGATGTCGCGGCCGAACTGCTGTACCAGTACGGGTTCAAATCGGCTGAAGAAGTGGGGGCTAGCGACGAACAGACGATCGCCGAGATCGACGGCATCGGACCAGAAAAGGCACCCATGGTTCTCAAGGCGGTGCGGGCGCATGTTGAAGAGCTGAAGCGACAGGCGGAGGTCGCCGCCGCCGAAGCCGCGGCGAGCGCCGCCGCGGCGAAAGTAGCCGCCGAAGCAGCCGCCGAAGCAGCCCCGCCAGTGCCCCCCGAAGGCGAGGCCTCGTGAGTAAGACTCTGCAGCTCCGCACCTGCATCGGCTGCGGCGCGCGTGCCGGCCAGGGCACGTTGCTGCGCATCGCCGCGGACCCGCAGGGCACGTTGACGCCGGTGATCCGCCACGCGTCGGGTCGCAGCGCGTATCTGCACCGCTCGGCGGAATGCTGGGAACGCTTCGCGGCGCGCAAGGGTCCGGTGCGCTCGCTCCAGCGCGTCGTAAGTCGCACCGAGCGCCAGACGTTGGTGGCTCGCCTGCAAACCGAATCGGAGCTATAGAGGGAAGTCCATGGCGGGGAAGCGCATCAACACGCTGGCGAAGGAATGGTCCGTCGGCGATCGCAAGTTCGAAGTGAAGGACCTCCTCGCCCAGCTCGAGCGCTTGGGGATTCTCGGGAAAAAGGCGCAGAACTCACTGACCGACGACGAAGTCGAGCGTTTGCACAACGCGCTGCAGTTCGTCGAGAAGCCGACCGTCTCCGTCGGTGAAGAACGCACCGTTACGACAGACGAAGGGCAAACCAGCGTCGAACGTCGCGTCAGCACCCGCGTCATTCGCCGGCGCGCCGCGCCTACCTCGGGGATGGACGATCAACCCGCCGAGACCCCGGTCGAACCGTTGGTGTCGCACGCAGAAGAAGTTGAGACCTTCAGTCTGCCCGAGGCCCAGGCGGAACCTATGTTGCCGCTGGAGGCCGAACCCAGCATGGTGCCGCCGCTGAGCCCGACCGAGGCGCCAACACCGGTGGTGGCGAAGGCGCCGGCTGCGACGCCGCCCCCGCCGCCGCGCGTGATCTCGGTTCCGCCGGTTCCGCCTGCGCCCAGGCCCGTTGCCAAGGCACCGTCCCGCACCAGCGGGCCGATGATGGAGAGCGAGGCGATGCGGGGCCCGCGCGTGCTCGGCCGCATCGATCTGCGCAAACCCGAACCGCCCAAGCCTGTGGCGCGTCCGGAACGCGAGCGGCCCGGTGGTGCGCCAGCCGCGCCGGCGGCTTTTCCGCCCGAGGAAGCGCGGGAGGGGGGCGCGGCAGACGGCCGCCGAAAGAAAAAGCGTCGCGTCATTTCAAAGCCCGAGATTGCCGACCAGCCCGGTGGCCGCGATACGCGCTTCGGCAAGATTCCGCGCAAGAAGCGCGCGCTGCCCGGCAAGGAGCTGAAGAAGACCGAGATCACCACACCCAAAGCCAGCAAACGCGTCGTGCGTATCTCCGAGATCATCACCGTCGGGGAGCTGGCCAAGGCGATGGGCGTGAAGGCGGGCGAGGTCATCAAGAAATTGATGGACGCGGGCATGATGGCGACCATCAACCAGGTGCTCGACGCCGACACGGCCACCCTGATTGCGTCCGATTTCGAGTACAACGTCGAGAACGTGGCCTTCAACGCCGAAATCGCGCTCGAAGGCGATCGCGATGCCGCGGCTGACGACGTCCCGAAGCAACCGCGCCCCCCGGTGGTGACCATCATGGGCCACGTCGATCACGGCAAGACGTCGCTGCTCGATCGTATCCGCAAGACCAACGTCACCGCGCAGGAAGCCGGCGGGATCACGCAGCACATCGGCGCGTACAGCGTCGAAGTGCACGGCAAGCACGTCACCTTCCTCGACACACCCGGTCATGAGGCGTTCACCCAGATGCGAGCCCGCGGCGCGAAGGTGACCGATCTGGTCATCTTGGTGGTGGCGGCCGACGACGGGGTGATGCCGCAGACGGTCGAAGCGCTCAACCACGCGCGCGCCGCCGGTGTCCCTATCATCGTGGCGATCAACAAGATCGACAAACCGGAAGCCGATCTGGAACGGATGAAGCGCGATTTGGCGAATCACGGCCTGGTGCCCGAAGACTGGGGCGGCGACACCATTACGGTCCCGGTGTCGGCGAAGAGCGGCGAGGGCATCCAGCAGCTGTTGGAGATGTTGCTCCTGCAAGCCGAGATCCTGGACTTCCAGGCGCCGACGGATACGCTTGCGCGCGGTACGGTCGTCGAAGCGAAGCTTGATCGCGGGCGCGGACCGGTAGCCACCGTGCTGGTTCAGGAGGGTACGCTCAAAGTCGGCGATCCGTTCGTGTGCGGCGGCGAGTACGGCCGACTGCGAGCGATGGTCGACGACAAGGGGCGCAAGATCCTGACCGCCGGACCCTCGACTCCGGTCGAAATTCTCGGTCTCACCGGGGTGCCGGATGCCGGCAACGGCTTCGTGGTGGTGCAAGACGAAGCCATGGCGCGTCAAGTCGCCGAGCACCGGCGTCTGAAGCAGCGCGAGGTCGATCTGGTCAAGACCGCCAAGGTGTCGCTCGAAGATCTCTACGAGCAGATCCAGCAGGGCGAGGTCAAAGAGCTACGCGTCATCATCAAGGCCGACGTGCAGGGCTCGGTCGGAGCGTTGTCCGAGGCGCTGTCGCGCCTGTCGAGCGACGAGGTGCGCCTCAACGTCCTGCACGCCTCGGTGGGCGGCATCACCGAGAGTGACGTGTTGCTCGCGTCGGCGTCAAACGCGGTGGTCATCGGGTTCAACGTCCGGCCGGAGTCGAAGGGCGCCGATCTGGCCGAACGCGAGGGCGTCGATATGCGCCTCTACACCGTCATCTACAACGCCGTGAACGACGTGCGCGATGCGATGGAGGGCTTGCTCGAACCGACGCTGCGCGAGAAGACGACCGGGCGAGCGGAAGTGCGCGAGATCTTCAACATCCCGAGCGCGGGAGCCGTCGCGGGGGTGTCGATCGCCGACGGCAAGTTCGTGCGCGGCGGCAACGTTCGCTTGGTGCGCGACCACGTCGTCGTCTACACCGGCAAGGTCACCAGCCTGCGTCGCTTCAAGGAAGACGTGCGCGAAGTCCTGTCCGGTTACGAGTGCGGCATGACGTTGGAGAACTACCAAGACGTCAAGGCGGGCGACGTAATCGAGACCTTCGAGACCGAAGCGGTGGCGCGCCGCCTGACTCCGCTGGCGGGCAAGACCGCGGGCGCCGAGCGCCGGGTCTAGCGACCGGCGCACTCCCGCCGAGTGGCCGGAGTGTGGGAGACCTTCCGTGGTGGTCGGGGTTCTGAAACTCACACTCTTCCTGCCCGAGAATCACTCGCTCAAAGGCAAGCGCGGCGTGATCAAACGAATCAAAGCGCGCGTGGCGAATGAGTTCAACGTCTCGATTTCCGAGTGCGACGCCCAAGACCTGTGGCAACGCGCCGTGCTCGGCGTCGCGCAGGTGGGCAGCGACGCGCCCTACGTCGAAGGGGCACTGCGACAAGTGGTCCGGTTCATCGAGCAGATGCAGCTGGCCGAGCTCGGCCCCGACGAAATCGAAGTGCTTCACTGTTGAAGGGTTGAGCCTCCATGAGCGGACACAGAGCGGAACGAGTCAGCGACGCGCTGCGAGCGGTGATCGCGGAACTGTTGGCGCGCGAGATCAAGGATCCGCGCGTTGGTATGGTCACCCTCACCGCTGTTGAAATGACGCCCGACTTGAAACATGCGCGCGTGTTCTTCAGTTGCCTCGGCGATGACGAGGCGCATGAGCGCTCGCTCGCCGGGCTGCGCAGTGCCAGCGGTTTCATCAAGGCGCAGGCCACCCGACAGCTCAAGCTGCGCTTCGCGCCGGACATCAGCTTCGTGTTCGATCCATCGCTCGAGCGTGCGGAACGCTTGGCCGTGTTGCTGCGAGAAGACGACCAGGCCATGGGCGTGCGGGTTGGGGAACCTCCAGCCGATACCGACGCGACGCCGGAAATCAAGCTACGCGACTGACCGGTCCCTTGCACGTTCTTGATGGACGGAATCCTCATTGTCGACAAGCCGGCGGGATGCACCTCGGCTGACGTCGTTCGTCTCGTCAAGCGCCGTCTGCGCGTCAAGGTCGGTCACCTCGGCACGCTCGATCCGTTCGCCACCGGAGTGTTGCCTCTGTGTGTGGGTGAAGGCACGAAGATCGCACAGTTCCTCAACGTCGCCGACAAGGTTTACGTCGGCTGCATTCGGTTGGGTGTAGCGACCGACTCCGGCGACCGAACCGGACGTGTGACTCGCGAGGCACTGGTGCCGGCATTCACGACGGCGGATCTCGACGCCATCGCGCAGCGGCTCAACGGGCCGCAGATGCAAACGCCACCGATGTACTCCGCGATCAAGCAAAGCGGTGTCCCGCTCTACAAACTCGCGCGCGCCGGCAAGGAGGTCGCGCGCGAAGCGCGGCCGATTGTCATCCATCGCCTCCTCCTGCGGCGCAGTGGCGATGTGGCGATCGAGTTCGAGGTGCACTGCTCCAAAGGAACGTACGTGCGGGTGTTGGCCGAAGACATCGGTTCGGCGCTGGGGACGGCTGCGCACGTCGAGTCGCTGCGGCGCACCGCGTTCGGCAGGTTTACACTCACCGAGGCGGTCAGCATGGAGGATGTCGAAGGTGGACGCGTTGACTCACTGATCGGATTGCGAGCTGCGTTGCGTCACCTGCGCGAGATCGCGATCGACGCGGAGGGCACCCGCCGCGCGCGGAGCGGACAGGAAGCCGCGCTGCGTGAGCTGCCGGCCGCGGAGGCTGGCGAAGCGGCCACGTTGATCGGTCCGGATGGAGACTTGGTGGCGGTGGT
>JBGOUW010000029.1:0-17308 GCA_041477755.1 Binatia bacterium | reverse complement strand
GAGGTCGGTACCCGGGGTTCCTCGCCTTTCCGGATCGTTGGGTCTCCTGGCTTCCGAGCGCGGTCCTTCATGCAGTTCGCGCGATTCGCCACGAACGCAGCCATGTCGTGATTTCAACCGGGCCGCCCGCGACTGCGCATTGCATCGGTCTCCTCGCCAAGCGAATGACTGGCATACCGTGGGTCGCCGACTTCCGCGATCCGTGGGTGAACCAACATTCGTCACCCATGCAACGACGACTGGAACGTCGGATCGCAATGGGCGCAGACCGTTTAGTCGTCACTACCGATGGGCTCGCTCGAGAATTACGCGCCCGATACGGAGCGGCCGTCGATGGCAAAATACACGTCGTACACAACGGATATGACGAAGAAGACTTTGAGCGGTTGCCGCCGGACGAGGCGTCGGCACGCTTCACGATCGCGCACCTCGGGCACATTTACGCGCAGCAACGAGATCCCGAACCGTTCTTAGAGGCGATCCGTCGCAGCCTTGAACGCGGCAATTTACCCGCGGATGCGTCGGTGCTGTTCATCGGCCCTGGAGAGTTAGCTCTCCAGTCGAGGTTCAGCAGTCTGGTGCCCGCGCTCCGGCTCGAAGGTACCGTACAGATCCTGGATTCTGTGCCTCATCACGAGGCGCTGGCGACGATGGTGCGCTCGTCGGTGCTCCTGTTGCTTCAAGGCAGCGAGGAGTTGCGGGTGTGCATTCCTAGCAAGGCCTTCGAATACTTGCGCAGCGGCCGGATTGTCCTCGTGCTGGCACCGCCTGAAAGTGAGACGGCGCAACTGATGAGTCGGTTCGACGGCGTGTTCATGGCCAGCCCCAACGATCCGGCGGACATTGCCGAGCAGCTGGCAGCGGCGTTTCGCGCATGGCAAAGCGGCCACAATGATCGAGCGCCGCACAATCTGACGCGCTATACGCGGCGCGAGAGCGCCCGCCGGCTAGCTGAGATTCTCGACGATTTGTGCAACAGGTGATGAGTTGATCGTCGCTCCGAGAGCGGCGGTGAGAAACTGCTCGCGATTAGATGCGGGCGTCCACGCGAGTGTCCGCTTCGCGTTCGAACAATCGAATCGAACGGGCCGGCATCTCGCAGCGAGATCGCGATAGCTCGGAAACTCGTTTTCAACCCGTCCGGCGATCCCCTTGATGATCCATTTGCAGATATCTCCTCCTTGGATTTGCCAGAGCCAGCGCGGGTGAAAGCGAATGTTGCGCCCGAGCGCTTCGCGGAGGCAGGCGACATACTCACGCGCAGACAGGAGCACATCTCCCACCAGATTGAACGACTGCCCAACGATCGCTTCAACAGTCATGATCCGGAGGAGCGCGGCGGCGACATCCTGCACCAACACGAACGGCAGAGGATGATCGCCTGTACCCCATGCCAAGCAGTGCGCTGGATTCGGCCACCAACCGACACCGGGATGGGCCAGCGGGCCGCGTGTGCCGACGACGAGGCCCGGTCGAACGGTGATCACGCTCAGTCCTCGTTCGCCTTCTTCCTTGAGGAGTGTTTCAATCAGAATCTTCGCGCGGGCGTAGTAGTGTCGTTGCATTGGCCGCGGATCGAGCGGTGTAGCCTCGGTGATCTCCTGCCTTGTAGCTCCATTGTAATAGGCTGCGATGCTACTGGTGAAGATCAGTCGTTCGACCTGTTGGCTGCGGCAGACGTTCGCAATAGTTCTCGCGCTCTGCACGTTGATCCGTTCGAACTCCGTCCAACTGTCCGCCACGCCGGTCGCCAGATGGTAAACGATCCGGCAGCCGTTCACCGCTCGCTCTACGTCGCGCGGCTGGCACACATCGCCGGCCACCACGTCAATCGGAAGGTCACGCAGCCACACCTGCATCGCCTCGGGACGCCGTACCATGACGCGCACACGCTGCTGTCGCTCGACCAGTTGCTCGACCAGATGCGAGCCGATGAAACCAGCGCCTCCCAGCACCAACACGTCGGCCGATCGGGCTCGACTCGGCGTGATCACGGCGACCGGCTGAACGGGGTTGTCCATCGGCAGCGTGCGCGCAACCTGCTCGCAGAGCGCCACCACTTGCCTGCCGTCTTCCCCTGACAGCCCAGGCCGCAGGCCGCCGCCGCGCAGTCCTTCGTAGAACGACCGAATGCTCTCGTGCATGCCGACGTAAAATGGGTCGCTTCTCGACCGCACGCGGAGAGTAGTCAGCCCGTAGTTGGCCAGATTCCGCGCGGCCTGGAAAGCGGTCGTACACGTGTCCGCGAGGTCGCCGTAAAATCGATCGACCGGCTCGGCATAACGCGTTCGGCGCCGGCAGACATACGTATTGCCGAGGAGATCTACACGCGCCATACCATCCTGGCCGAAAGCTTGGATCGAGTTGTGTGGAGCGTCGCGTCCAAACACCAGAGTGACCGCTGCCGTGCCACGCGCACACTCGATCGTGATCTGCCACGAGTCGTAGAAGATGCGCCCATTCGGCAAGATCGTGCGTCCCGACACCTGGCACTTCACCGCTTGCGCCGGCCCCAGCAAGTGGAGAACTTGCGAGAACGGGTGTGGGGCTTGCTCGAACACGAGGTTCATCGGATGCTGAAACATCCAGTGCCCGAAATCTCGCTGGCTCAGCTGAGCCAGCGGTGTTCGGAGGTGGCAGGCCACGTGCTCGATGTTTCCGATCCGGCCGGCCGCAAGGTCGCGCACCATCCGGCGGAAGGCTGGATGAAACACCGCGCTGTGGTTGACACCGAGCGCGAGCGCATGGCGAGTAGCCTTGGTCGTCAAGCGATCGCAAGACTCGGCATCCAGTCCCATCGGTTTCTCGATGAAGACACCGGTGCCGCGGTCGAGACATCTCTCGGCGATCGCAATGTGCAGCGGCGGCGGCACCAAGATGTGGGCGACCTCCACCTCTTCGTGATCGAGCAGCCCGTCCACACCATCGTAGACCGCCGCCACATTCCACCGCTCCGCAAATTGACGGGCGCGCTCGAATATCGGATCACACACCGCAACGAGCTGGAACTCGCCAAGGGCGCGCAGGACCGTCAGGTGATATTCGGCGATGAAACCCGCCCCGATGAGCGCGATCTTCCGAGGCGAACGGCCAATGAATCGCTCAGTCACAGGGATTGGTCCCTTCACATCGGCGCTGCACCGCGTATGCGAATGGCGGTTCAAATTTGAGTCCTGGACTTTCGGGGGGATTTGCTGAAAGACAGCTCATCCGAATCGGCGCAACGGCGTTCACGGCAAGAAATGACTACGCAACGCGACTCATACTCACACAGGAAGATGCCTAGCTGCAACCCGCTCACCATCACACCGCGCTGCCGCGAAAACCTATGACACGAGCCCTCGCTCGGCCTCACGTTCTCCACTTTGTCGATTCGCTGGGATTTGGTGGTCCGGAATGTACGCTCGTCAAGCTCGCTGAACGAACAGCCGAACACTACCGTCACTCGGTGTGCGCGGTTCGCGAACTTGGTCCGGTGGCTGGGCGGCTCGCAGAACTCGGCGTTGCGATCCACTGTCTCGATAAGGCCCCGGGGAAGGAATGGGGTCTCGTGCTGAGGATGGCGCGGCTCTGCCGGACGGTTCGACCCGACCTGGTGCACACGCGCAACTGGGGTACGATCGAAGGCGTATTGGCTGCACGGCTGGCCGGCGTCTCGGCGGTGGTTCACGGCGAGTACGGCCGGACGCTCGACGACCTGAACGCGGAGTCGAAGAAGCGAAACCGCTTCACACGGCTGGTGGCGTCGTTGACGAATCAAGTCGTAGCCGTCTCCGAGCAGTTGCGGGAGTGGCTGGTCGCTCGCGTCGGCTTGCGTGCCGCTAAAGTCGCCGTGATCCACGATGGTGTCGACACGGTGCGGTTTCAGCCGTACTCGGGACACGAACGACGGACGAGTGGTGGCGGCGAGTTCGTGATCGCCATGGTGGCGCGGCTCGACCCGATCAAGGGCCACGTGGTCTTGTTTGAAGCACTCGGGCTGCTGGCGGTTCGGCAGCCGAATATTCGTGTCGTGATCGTTGGCGATGGCAGCGAGCGAGAGGCATTGCGCCGTGACGTAGCCGCGCGCCGGCTCGACGATCGCGTGCGGTTTCTCGGCGAACGGCACGACATCCCGAGCGTACTCGGTGCTGCCGACATGTTTGTGCTGCCGTCACGTTTCGAAGGCATCTCGAACGCGATTTTAGAGGCGATGGCGATGGGCCTGCCGGTCGTGACGACGCGCGTCGGTGGGAATCCCGAAGTTGTCGCCGACGGCGTCACGGGCCAACTCGTTGAGCCAAACGACGCCAAGGCGCTGGCGCGCGCCATCGAGTTCTACGCGATCGACGACCACGCGCGGCGGCAACACGGCGCGGCCGGACGTGCGCGGGTGATGAGCGAATACGCGATCGAGCACACCGTCTCGGGATACACGACGGTGTATCGTCAGGCGCTGGCGCGGCACCCTTCGAAACGGACGCCCCGCGTAGCTCACGCGGTACGGTGAACGGTCGCGAAGGGCAGGCTACCTCCAGTGTGTGGAATCGCAGGTCTCTATCATCCTGCCGGCGCGCCGCCGGGCGAGCGGCGAGCGGTTCTGGAGCGCATGACGCGCACGCTGGTGCACCGCGGGCCCGATGACGAAGGATACTTCGTCGACGACTTTGTCGCACTGGGTCACCGCCGCCTCAGCATCATCGACCTCGCAACCGGCCACCAACCGATCGCCAACGAAGACGGCAGCGTGTGGATCATCTTCAACGGCGAGATTTACAACTACGGCGAGTTGCGACCGCTTCTCGAATCAAAGGGACACATCTTCCGCACTCGTTCGGATACCGAGACGATCGTGCATGCGTATGAGCAGTGGGGCGTTTCGTGTCTCGATCATCTGCGTGGGATGTTCGCCTTCGCCCTGTGGGACCAACGGCACCAACGGCTCTTTCTGGCGCGCGATCGGCTGGGAAAGAAGCCACTGTACTATGCGCGGGTCGGCAACACGTTGATCTTCGGATCTGAACTCAAAGCGCTCCTCGCATTTCCACAGCTGGAGCGGGAGCTCGACCTCCAGGCCCTGAGCGACTATCTCTCACTGCTTTATGTCCCGGGCGAGAAGTCGATCTTCAAGCTGGTGCGGAAGCTCCCGCCCGGCCACTACTTGGTCGCGGACACGCGCAGCGTGCGCGTCCAGCGCTATTGGGACATCCGCTTTGCGCCCGCGCCGGACGCGGACATCGATTCGGTAGCCCATCTGCGAGCGCTGCTGCAGGAGTCGGTTGCACTGCGGTTGCAGAGCGATGTGCCGTTGGGAGCGTTCCTCAGCGGCGGCCTCGACTCCTCAGCGGTGGTCGGGATGATGGCGCAGGCGACGACGTCGCCAATAGTGACCGCATCGATCGGGTTCGCCGACGAGGAGTTCGATGAGCTCTCGTATGCCCGGTTGGTGGCGCGCCACTTCAACACCGACCACCACGAACAGGTGGTGACGCCGCGCGCGTTGGAGGTGCTGAAGAAGTTGGTTTGGCACTATGATGAGCCGTTCGGTGACTCGTCGGCGGTACCGACGTACTATGTATCCCAGCTCGCGCGCGCGCACGTGACCGTGGCCTTGTCCGGCGACGGCGGTGACGAGAGTTTCGCGGGATACCGCCGCTACTGCTTCGACGTACGCGAGAACAAGCTACGCGCGCTCATTCCGGCGGTGCTACGACGCCCGGTCTTCGGTCTGATCGGCGCGCTCTATCCGAAGGCCGACTATCTGCCCCAGATCTTTCGCGGCAAGGTCTTTCTCAGCAACGTCGCGCGCACACCCTGGGAGGCGTATCTGCACTCGGTCAGCAGCTTCCATGAAGGGGACAAGTTGCGGCTGCTGCGCGGTGATGTACAGCAATCGCTCGGCGGCTACCGCACCGCGGACTTGTTCGAGAACTTGTATCGTGGCGCGGATGGGCCGGATGCGCTGTCGCGCATCCAGTACATTGACTTCAAGACCTATCTGCCGGACGACATCCTCACCAAAGTCGATCGCGCGAGCATGGCGAACTCGCTCGAAGTGCGCTGTCCGCTCCTGGATCATCAGCTCGTCGAATATGTCGCGGCGCTGCCATCTCACATGAAGCTCCAGGGAATGCAGACCAAGCTTCTCCTCAAGGACGCGGTGCGCGGTTGGCTACCTGAGCAGATTGTCACCCGGTCGAAGATGGGTTTTGCGATGCCGGTCGGCAAGTGGCTGCGCACGGATTTGCAACCCCTGATTCACGACTACGTCCTGGCAGAGACCCGTCACAACCTGTTCAATCGCGTAGCCGTGCAAAACCTGTGGCGGCAGCACGAGTCGGGACGGCGCGACCGCAGCGCTGAGTTGTGGGGCCTCTTAATGTTCAATCTATGGTACGAGCGGTTCATGGATCATCCCGCGAGTGCGGGCGCCATATGACCCGGACCTCGAGCGCCGAGAGTCTCCGCGATACGCCACCGCCGCAATGCCACGCGCCGACATTCTGCTGACCAGCCTCGTGGTCGCGCTACTACCCGTCTGCTTCTGGCAGCCGTGGATTGGCGTGTTGGTGTACTCCTGGATCGGATACATGAACCCGCACCGTCTGATGCATGGCTTCGCGTATGCGACACCATTCGCGAAGATGGCCGCAATCCCCACACTCCTCGGTCTCATCCGCATTCGGAGAACCGCGACAATCCCGCGGACACCGGCGGTTTGGCTGTTACTCGCGCTGTGGGCAACGTTTCTCTTGTCGACGATCCTGACGGCGATTCAACCGGGACTGGCATGGCCCGCATTCATCGAGACTTCCAAGATGCTGCTGATGACCGCGGTGACGATGGTGTTCTTCCGCGATCGGCCAAAGATTCGCTTGCTGCTATTCGTCATCGCGGCCTCGATTGGGTTCTACGGTGTGACCGGCGGCATCTGGGCCATCCAGACTGCCGGGTACGAACGCCTCCATGGTCCGCCAGAGTCGGCGATCGGCGACAACAATGCGCTCGGATTTGCGCTCACCATCGTGCTGCCGCTCTTCGTCTACCTGCGATACGAGGAACAGCGGCCCTGGCTTCGGCACTTGCTGGTGGTCGCATTCGGGCTGTCGGTTCTCGCGATCTGCGCGACCTATTCGCGCGGGGCGTTCCTTGGCCTTCTCGTCGTGCTGGCGCTGATGCTGGTGAAGACACGGTTCCGCGACGGGGCCATACTGATTGCGCTGCTGATCGACGGGGCGGTCGTCATGTTGGCGCCGCCGAAGTGGGTTAAGCGGATGGAAACCATTCCAACGGCGCACCGGGTTGATCCGTCTGGGGTGCAGCGCTTGAACTCGTGGTATGTGGCCTATCAGCTTGGTCTCGACCACCCGCTTCTGGGGGCGGGATTCCGGCCATTCTCACCCGAGATCTACGAACGCTACATGCCGGGCTACTTCGACTATCACGACGCGCACAACCACTTCCTGCAAATGTTCGCCGAGCACGGGCTCCCCGGCTTGCTGCTCTTCATCGCGTTGATTGTGAGCGTCCTCTTGAGCTTGCGGCGCACGATTCGCGCGACCCGGGGTGATCCGAGTCAGCGGTGGCGCTATCACTACGCCCACGCCATCGAGGTTAGTATGGTGGCCTACGTGGCGGGTGGTGCGTTTCTGAACATGCCGTACTTCGACCTGTTCTACCAGTTGGTGGCGGTCGCGGTCTTGTTGCAACAGGGCGTGATGGCGCCGCACTCGCGTACGCCGTCGCAATCCGCATGAACATGTCCGAACGGCGCGCGCGGTGCTGGGCGCTCGTGCGCAAGTACTACGCCGGCGTTCCGACGCGCGAGTCGCTGCTGGGTGAGGCAGTGACGCCGATGTTGGGGCCGCAGGCGATGCTGCTCGATGCCGGTTGCGGAAGCACGTTTCCGTTGTTGCGAGAGTACGCTGGCCGCGTGTCGTTTGGGATTGGAATCGATCGCCTGCGCCCCGCGTCCGCCGCCTCCGGTCGCGTCGCGGTGGTAGTCGGCGACCTTGAGGTGTTGCCGTTCCGAACTGGGGCGTTCGATGCGGTGATTTCGCGCTCGATGACCGAGCACTTGGAGGATCCCATCGGCGTCTTCTGTGAGCTGCGTCGGGTGGTCAAACGAGATGGCCGGATCGTCATTACGACGCCCAACAAGTACGACTACTCGAGTGTGGTGGCCCGCCTGATTCCAGACACTTGGAGCACTGCGTACGTGCACTGGGCGCTTGGCGATACCGGGCACGATCACTTTCCGGTCTTCTATCGCGCCAATACTCGTCGCGCCTTTCGGCGCATCGCTGACAAAACCCAGCTCCGGCTGGTAACGATTCGAGCGGTCCGCCACTATCCGCAGTACTTCCTATTTTCGCCAATGCTCTTTCGTCTGGGCATGCTGTATGACTGGCTGATCACGTGGCTGCAGCTCGACAGTCTCCAGCCCACTTGGCTGGTGGTCATGGAGCGCTTGGACTAGCTGTGCGACCGCACCGTCGTGGCGCAGGCGCGCTCCCTTGGATCTCAAGTTGACGATCGCAGGCATTCTCATCGGTGTTGCGGCGGCGGCCGCAGGCTGTGTGTTGGCGCAGCGGGGCTCCTTGCTGATGGGCTGCGTCATGGTCCTCATTGTCGCCTGCTGCTTCAGTGGCGTCTTCATGAGGGTCAATGTTGGCTGGTTCACGCTCTCAATCGATCGAGTCGTGTTCGTGTGGTTGATTGGCGCCTCCGTACTGCAGAGATGGCTCGGTCGCACGGACCCCAAACCGATCGACCATGCAGATGTCGCCCTCGCCGTCCTCCTGATCGTCCTGGCGCTCAGCACATTCACCGCCGACTGGCGCAATGCGGGTCTCGGCGTCGCTCGACCGGTGGGGCGTCTCTTCGCCGGTTATCTGTTGCCCACTACGTTGTACTGGATCGCGCGGCAATCAGCGCTGACCGAGCGCAGGGTGCTTGCGGCGTTCGCGGTGTTGGTGGGCTTCGGAGTCTATCTCTCGGTAACTGGGTTGCTCGAAGTCACGCAACAGTGGTGGCTGGTGTTCCCGCGCTACATTGCCGATTCCAGTCTTGGCTTGGGGTTCGGCTGTGCGCGGGGACCGATGTTGCAGCCGGTGAGCTTCGGCATATACGTCGCAGTCAGCATGCTGATCGTGTGGCTGTGGCGATCGCGATTGCCGCCGGCGGGGCGGTGGAGTGCAGGCACCGTGCTCCCATTGTTTGGGGTTGCCCTCTTCCTCACCTACACCCGCAGTGTGTGGTTGGGCACAGGGCTCGGGTTCTTCACGGTGTTCGCGGTCACATTGCCACGACGGTGGCGTGCGCCGGTTTTGAGCGCCATCGTGGCAACCAGCCTATTCGTCACCATCGTGAAGTGGGACACGCTCCTGAGCTTTCCACGCGGGACCGAATCGGCTGCGGGGACGCGGCAATCGGCGATGTCTCGGCTCAGTTTCGCCTATGTGTCGTGGCGGATGTTCGTTGATCGGCCGTGGTTGGGTGTGCACTTCGGCCACTTTCCGGAAGCCAAGTTTCCATACCTTGCAGACAAGTCGACGTCGCTCGATCTCGAAGGCATTCGCCCCCTCGCGCACCACAACCTCTTCCTGAGCCTGTTGACGGAGGCCGGCATGGTCGGCCTGAGCGCGTTTCTTGCCCTGCTGGCCTACTGGACGACGAGCGCGTGGCGCGCCTGGAGCGATCCGCGCGCCCCCGACTGGGTTCGCCGATCGGCGGCCTTGTTCCTCGGCACGTTGGCCTTGTACGTTGGTCTGTGGATGTTCCACGAATTGAGCTTCGCGCCCATCGATCATGGTTTGTTGTTCGTGCTCGCCGGAATCATGCGCGGGACCGGAATGCGCACGGGGCAGGTGTCGTGAATTTCACGAGCGGAGCGAATATCAGCCGGTCAACGTTGCGCTCTCCTTCGCTACCGCCGTCTTTGATCGGTTCCGAACATCCACACGAGAAGCGGCGCCCGATCCACACATCGTCGATTCGATGATCCCGATTCAACTGCAATTGATGCCGGCGCCTCCTGAGCCGATCGCCTTCGCGGCCAATCTAGAGCACTTGGCAGCCCTGATTGAGCAGCTGGAGGCCAAAGGGGTGGCCGTGAAGTTCATCGAGATGCCCACGGATCCGTCACTGGTCGGTTCCGTCTACGCGCAAGCTACCCTTATCGCTCTGCAGGACCGGTTTCCACCTGAACGATACCCGCGGCTGGCGATCTTCAACGACGCCGTCTATCAGACAATGGATGGTCTGCACCTCGCGCCGCATGATGCCATTCTGGCGGCGCACGCGATTCGTGACGCGCTCGCGCGGTTTGATCCGGCTCCATAGCGCGATCTCTGATTGAGGCAGTGTGTGTCGATCGCAGTTGAGAGACCGCCCAGCAACGTCTCGCGAGAGCGCAGGGTTCTCGTCCTAGGCGACGATACCCGCAACTTCCTGACCGTAGTGCGCTCGCTCGGCCGCCGGAATATCACCGTCGATGTCGTACCCTCCAACTTCGCCTCACCGGCGCTGAAATCGCGGTACATCCGCGCGATTCACCATTTGCCGCCCTATGTCGGTGACGGCGCCGACTGGGTGACCGCCGCACGCACCCTCATCGGCGAGAAACGATTCGACCTGGTCCTGCCCTGCGACGATCGCTCGATCCTGCCGTTCCATGCGCATCGCGAGAAATTCGCCGACCTCACCATCTTGGCGATCCCAGATCCTCGCGGCATCGACGTACTGTTCGACAAAGAGAAGACCAAGGCGCTCGCCGCCTCGCTGGCGGTGAACTTGGCGAAGACTTCGAGCTGGCAGAACGGTGCGACTCAAGAGGGGATTATTCGCGTGCTTGGTGCACCGATGGTGGTGAAGCCGAAGCACTCGTACCGGATCGAGAAGCTCGACCGCCGCGCGGCAGTGCGGATCGTCGGCACGTCGGCCGAGCTGTCCGCGGCGATCGCCGAGATCGGCGCCGAGGAGTGCTACGTCGAGGAGTTCTTTCAAGGCACCGGCGTGGGGGTGTCGGTGTTGGCGAGCGGCGGCGATATCCTGGTGGCATTTCAGCACCACCGCGTGCACGAACACGGCGGCGCCAGCTCGTACCGCGTCAGCGCGTCGCTGTCCGCCGACTTGACCGAGGTTTGCGCCAAGATGCTGGCGGCCTTGAAGTACACCGGCGTTGTGATGTTCGAGTTTCGACGGAACTTCGCCACCAACGACTGGATCTTGCTTGAGGTCAACGCTCGACCCTGGGGATCCCTGCCCCTGCCGGTGTCGCTCGGCGTCGATTTCCCGTACCTCTGGTATCGCCTACTGGTCGACGGGAAGCAGAGCGCGCAACCGGTCTATCGCTCCGGTGTGTACGGCCGCAATCTGATCCTCGATGTGCACTACATCAACCGAGTCGTGGCCAAGGCGCAAGGCGTGCGGGCACGGTTCAGCGCCGCGTTGGCATGGCTCCGCGGTTTCGACCACCTGCTGACCGGCCGCGAACGGAACGACACGATCGTGGCCGACGATGTATCCCCCGGGCTCGCTGAGCTGAGGGAGTTCGCGGTTTGGCTCGCGGGGCGTGTCGCTGATTGTCTGCCACTAGCGCATCGTATCCGACGCTTCGCCGCGCGGTCGAGACTGCGTTCGGCAATCAAGGCAAGCAACAACCCGGTCAGCATCGTGTTCGTGTGCTACGGCAACATTTGCCGCAGCCCATTCGCCGCGCGCCAGTTGGCCGACAAGCTCGCGACGCGGAAGCCTGGTGTGAGGGTATCGTCTGCCGGCACCTATGCAGTGTCCGGCCGCTCGGCGCCGCCGAACGCGATCGCCGCCGCGCACCGGTTCGCCGTCGACCTTACGCCCCATCGCTCGCGTTGCTTCACGGACGAGATGGCACGGACGGCGTCGGTGATTCTGACCTTCGATCAGTCGAATGTAGATGCGCTGAGGGACCGCTTCTCGCTGCAGACCTGTCCGATCATCCTGTTGGGTCGGCTCGCCGACCGCTCCGTCGCATCGAACGAGATCGCTGATCCGTACGGCGCGGATGAGAGCGAGCACGAGCGGATCTATCGCCAGATCGAAGCGGCAGTCGACACCCTGCTTACGGACATCCTACGCAAGGTCAGGTGATACGAGCGCACGAGAATAGGTTGGGCGGGTGGTGTCGTGAACGTCATCGCCGATAGCGCCGTTGTAAGCGTTGCGCGGCTTCGGTATGGCTACGCGCGTTTTCACCGCTGTCGTCCTTGAACGCCAATGCACCCCTTGATCGTGACGCCTCTGTACCCGCCAGCGACGGGCAGCGCCGCCACATATTTCGGTTTGATGGTGCCACACGCGCTATCGCGGTCGCCTGCTGTACGCTGCGCTCAAGCGCAGCGGCGCGCCACTCATTGCGAGTCTGCACGATCAGATGATCGATCCCACATCGCTGAAACCGATGAGCGACCGACTTGGTTCCGGTTCCGTTTTCCCAATCGCCACCGCCGTCCGCGAGCGAGATCGTCGCGTGCGGCGGCGCCTTGACTTGAACGATGCGCCCTACCTGCTCTTCGTGGGCGACATCACAGCCAACAAGGGCGTGTACGATTTGCTCGAAGCGTATCGCCGATGCTCCCCCTCACTACCCGCTGCCCGTCTCGTTTTCGCAGGGACCAACTGGGAGGGCGAGCGGTTTGTGCGGGAGATTCAGAATACCCCAGGTGCGATCTATCTCGGCCCGTTGCCCCGCGCGGAAGTGCTCATTCTGACGGCCGGTGCGGAGATCGTCGCACTGCCCTCCCGCAGCGAAGGGCTGCCGTATGTCATCCTCGAGGCGGCTGCGTTGAAGAGGAAGATCATCGCTCCTCCGGGAATTCCCGAATTCGAAACGTACTTTCGGGACTGGATGCTGTCGGAGGTGACCGCGGCGGCGATCGTTACCGCGCTCCAGATGACCTGGGGGCGCAACGACTCCGCCGCCGATCCAACCTCGCTTCACGATCCGGACCGTGTCGCGGCGGAACTCGTCCGGCTCTATGCTCAGACAATCGACGACAACTCGGAGGCGTTGTCCCAGGCGTAGACCGCGCCATGCCGTCGTCCAAGGCACCGCGAACATGTGGCGCGCTTCGTTGGGAAGCGTGACGTCTTTGATATCCTCGTAACCTTCACTCTCGAAGAGCGCGACGATCTCCGGCACCGTGTGGCGATGCTGGTAGCGCGGGCTGTAGTTGTCGAACATCTGCACTGCCCGCTCGCGGGCCGTTGAGCGCGGCGGCGCGGGCTCGCGGCGCAAATAGTGGATGAGGCGTGAGAGCGCGGCATGAAGTGGCGAGGTGCTGTAACAGAGTACGTACAGCAGCCGCATCGGCATGCGCGTGGTGATCGTCCGGAGTGAATCGTTGATGAAGTGGAACCAATCGCCGCGACGACGGTACAACTGCACATAGAGCTTGCCCCTTCGCCTGGGCGCCTGTGCAACCGAACGAAACGCGCGGTGGGCACTCGGCGTGTGATGAAGCACGCCCGAAGAATGGACAAGGTCGAAGCTGGCCGAGCGAAGCGGTGGCGCGAGCACGTCGCCTTGCAGGTAGTGTACGCGGTGCGAGAGCGCGACGCTCTTCTCGACCAGTCGATCTCGCGCCCCTTCGACGCTCCGCGAGAAGTCCATCGCGACGACTTCGACACCATATTCCGCGATCGATCGCGTGAGCTCGCCGTTGCCGCAATCGACGTCCAGAATAGATTTACCTCGGAGTGTTGCCGCGGTGGTTTCCAGGTTGTGAAGAAACTCCTGCTTGCGCAAGCGAGCATCATCCTTGAACCAAGTGAGGTCGCCGTCTCGGTAGATCGTCCACTGGAAATGGAAACTCCGAGCGCTGCGCCGGTCGGCGATGCGAACGGACGGTGCACCTTCACGATCCGTCGGCGCTGCCATCGATGTCCGGCGGGGTTCAAGCCGTGGCGCGCGAGAAACTCGGCGTACTCAGTCGCGGACTCGGGAAGGAGACGCGGAATTGCGTCGATCACCGGATAGACCGCACCGCAATCACAGCAGAGTGCGGCTTCCACGACTTCGTCCTGGAAACAGGACGAGCAATCGGGAATGGGAATCCTTCCCTGCGGTTCCTGGACATCGTGCCGAGCACAATAAAAGGAGCAGGCCGGGCTGATCACCGAATCGTCCAGAGGGATTCGCTGTCCTTGAATATCGTCAAACGCGGCCGCTCGCCGCATCGGGCGCAGATGATCCAATCGAGCAGACGTCGTTTCATTCGCCGGCTCTATCGGTTTCTCGTCGCTGCCTCAGAGGCCGCGCGCAATTCGTCGACCAACATCCGAGCCGTCTCTTCCCAGCGCCAAGCCTGCGCCCGCAGCGCGAGCGCGTTGCGATTCCAATCCCGCGCCAATGCGGCGCGAATCGCCGCGGCAAAGGCGTTGGGGTCCCAGTAGGCCACCAGGAAGCCATCCTCGCCGTCGCGAACGACTTCAGCGGTGCCGCCAACCAGCGTACTCACGACGGGTAAACCGCACGCCAGGGCTTCCATGATCGCGTTGCTCCGCCCCTCCAGATTGGTGGCGAGGCAGAACACGTCGGCGGCAGCGAGCCAGTACGGGATTTCCTCGTGCGGTCGCGACGGCACAACTCGAACCTGCTGGTGCAGTCCGTGTTGACTCACGACCTTCTCCAGCATCGCGAGGCCAGCGTCGCCACGAACCGCGTCGCCAATAGCCACATAAAGCAGATCGGATCGCTCGTGCAGGAGGTTCCGCAGCGCGTCCACAGCGCGATGATGCCCCTTGCGCTCCTCCAACGATCCTACCGCCAGCAGGATGACTCCATCCTGCGCCAGTCCCAACCGTTCACGCGCCGCCCGCCGATCTGATGGATGGAAATGCGACGTATCGATGCCATTCGGGATCACGCGGACCGCGTCGGGGTTGACGTCGAAGCCGGCCGCGATCTGACGCAGGGCATCGCTGACCGCGATGACCCGTGCCTGGGCGAGCGCCCAACGAAGCTGTCGCCATTTCCACGAATGCCGTGCGATCCTGGCCTCGTCGCCCCGCAGCGTAATCGTTACGCCGCAACCGAACCACCACCCCGACAGCACCGCCGCAACGCCATCGGGATATCCAAATTCGGCGTCGACGACATCGAAGCGAAACCGCAGGCGAAGCCACATGAGAAGTGGGAGAATGCAGAGTGCGTACAGGGCTCCGTCGAGCATCTTTCCAATGCGCGGGATGGACACAAAGCGAGGATGATAAACGAGAAGTCCGGCGTCGTCGCGCTCGACCAGCGGGGTCTTCGTGTACGCCTTGCCGCGGATCCACCGATTGCCGGGAAACCACGGAATCGGCGCAACCACCACCAGCTCGCAATCAGGCACAAGGTAGCGAAGGCGCTCCTTCACGAACACGCCAAAGGTTGGCCGTGTGCGGCTGGGAAAGAGCGAGCTGAGTACTAGAACACGCATCCATCTCTCGTCACGCGGCGCTTGCCCGTGGCTTCCATACGCATACGTAGCCCGACCGATGCCATCTGAATCGGGCTCGTTGATTTCGCCTACCATAGTCTGCCCAATTCCACACAATGATGAGCAGCTGACGTTGGATCCGATTCTCAATGCATTGCTCCGTGGCACATGGGACGTGTATGTCATTTGCCGAATGTTGCACGGATTGACGTTTGCGCTGATCGGCGGTTGCGGCCAGGACTTCCGCTCAGGACAGCACTAGCGATGTGCGGATTTGCGGGGTATCTCACCCGGGAGCCGTCATCGGAATCTTCCGCGGTGGTGCGCCGAATGACGGAATGCATTCGCCATCGCGGCCCCGATGCGGAGGGATTTCTTCATGACGCGCACTGCGCGCTCGGGCATCGGCGTCTGCGTATCATCGATCTTGCCGGCGGGCGGCAGCCGATGTTCAACGAGACTGAGCGTCTCGCGATTGTTTACAACGGCGAAATCTACAATCACGCACAACTTGCCACCTCTCTTCGGGAAGCCGGCCACGTCTACCGGACGCGTTGTGATACCGAAACCATCATTCACGCCTTCGAAGAGCATGGCGCCGAGTCGCTCAACTGTCTGCAAGGGATGTTCGCGTTTGTGATCTGGGATCGCGACCGCCGGGAACTGTTTTGCGCGCGTGACCGTCTTGGCATCAAACCCTTCTACTACTACTTGGATCGCGATGTGTTCGTCTTCGGCTCGGAGATCAAGGCGATTCTGGAGCATCCCGCCGTCTCCGCCAGGCTGGAGACCGCAGTCCTTCCCGAATATCTCGCGTTCGGCTACGGCAGCGATGAGCGCACGCTCTTCCGCGGCATCCGCAAGTTGATGCCCGGTCATTTTCTCCGTATCGCGGTCGAGACCTTCGATGCCGAGATCGTGCGCTACTGGAACCTTCGCGTCACGTCGCAACGTCCTCGCCTCAGCGATCGCGAATGGATCGATCAAACGCGCGTTGGTCTCGAACGCGTCGTCGAATCGCACTTGATGAGCGACGTGCCGCTCGGCACGTTTCTCTCCGGAGGACTCGACTCCTCCGCCATCACGGCGATCCTGCAGCGCAAGATCTCAGCACCCGTACAAACGTTCTCAGTCGGCTACGACGAAGAGCAATTCAGCGAGTTGTCTTATGCGCGAATGGTTGCCACGTCGATCGGAACGGATCACCACGAAATCAGAGTCAACCGGGACAGCTTCTTCCAGGCTTTGCCGATGCTGATCTGGCATGAAGATGAGCCGATCACCTGGCCGTCGAGCGTGTCCCTCTACTTCGTGTCCCGGCTCGCTTCGCAGCACGTCACGGTCGTTCTCGCGGGAGAAGGAAGCGACGAATTGTTCGCAGGCTATGACCGTTATCGATACCAGCTGCTGAACCAGCGCGCCTGGTCGCTTTATCGCATAGTGCCGCAACGGCTACGGGCGCTCGTGCGCGATCAACTGGCGCACTCGTCGTGGCTCTCCGCCGATCTCCGGCGCAAGCTCAAGCACACCGTGCTCGGGCGTACGCCCGAACTCGAGTCACTGTACCTCGAAAATTTCTACGCCGCGTTTTCGCGTAGAGAACAGGGGCAATTGCTGCGCGCGGCATCGACCGGCTCCTATGCCAACTACGGTCGCTACTTCGACGAAGCCGCCGCGCTCGGTCCGTTGGAGCAAATGCTCTACGCCGACAAGAAGACCTATCTGGTGGAGTTGCTCATGAAGCAGGATCGCATGAGCATGGCCGCGTCGATCGAGAGCCGCGTGCCGTTTCTCGATCATGAGTTCGTTGAGTGGGCCGCCCAGATCCCTGCTGGTCTGAAACTGCACGGCGCAACCGCGAAGCACAT
>JBGOUW010000459.1:0-4128 GCA_041477755.1 Binatia bacterium | reverse complement strand
GACACCCACCACAGCGCGCCCCAGCCGGTCACGAGTTCGACGAGCATCGCCGCGGTGATGATCACGGTCATGCCGGTGCCGAGCGGGAGGCGCAAACGATGGGTCGGGCGGTCGAATCCGAAGTCGCTCGGCAGATGGCCCTCGCGCGACTTGAGCAGCGGATGGACCAACACCGGTCCGTGCGCGGCGCGCACCAGCAGTTCTTCGAGCAAGATCGACGCCCGCACGCGAAAGAGCGTGATCGTGGGCGTACAGAATATCGCCGCCAGCGCGCCAGCCGCCAGCGGTGCGAGTGCCTGGTGCTGCACGGCGGTGCGTAGCCCGAGCGCGAGCACCACCAAGGGAGTGACGAAGTAATGGCCGGCGACGTCGGCGAATGCGAAGGTGACGTCGCTGGTGCCGCTGCCCCGGGCGACTTCGCCGTCGGAACAGTCGAGGACCTCGGCGACATACATCAGCGGCACAAACAGCAGCGAGACGCCGAGGTGCGGGCACGCCAAGCAGGCGGCCGCGAGGACACCGACGACGATGTTTGCCGCGCTGACGGCCGGCGCCGGCACTCCCCAGCGCAGAAAGTACCACGTCAGATGTTTCGACACCGGACGGCAGATCCGCTGCGTCAGTCCGGTGCTAACGGGCGGCTGTAAGGCTTCAATCTCGGCGAGCGTAAGCGCCGGTCGGTTGCGAGCTTCCGTCACAGGACTGCGCATCAAGCCACCGCGATCTTTGGCCGCTCACCGCGAAAACTTCGCGGCGCCGAGCGCCCGCACGCGCGCTCGATGAACGCCCACAGCTTGAGTCCGCGGCCGAGTAAATCGAGCGCGATGAACGCCGGCAGATCGCGGCGATAGTCGCCCAAGCCGCGCCGGTACAGCGTGATGACGCGCCACGCGCCGCGCACCAGGTGAACGAGCAGTGGCACCAAACACACCAGCGCAATGGCATGGGAATGTGATGCGACGAGCAGCGTGGCGCCCGCGCTACCGAGCAGCAGCGCGCTATTCGCTGCCTGCAGCGCCGCCTCGGGCCACGGCAACAACGCCATCACTCCACGGCGATTGCGCAGCATCGAAGCGACCAGGCCGCGTAGCGTCCGCGGGAAACTAGTAGTGCTCTCGGCCGTGGGAACGTAGGCGATGCGCCAGCCACACTGTCGCAACTGCCGCCCGAGGTAAAAGTCGTCGGCTGCGCCGACGCGGTCGGGAAACAAGTCGGCGAGGTCGATGGCACTGAGCGCTGCGCGTGGGAACACGATGACGCCACCGCCGAGGTTGCCGTCGAAGTGGAGGTCCTTGACGAGCCGGTAGTTGAGTTCGGAGTAGCGCGTCACCCATGTCGAATGTCGCGATAGCAGCGCACCATGGAGCACACTGTGAGGCATGCGTTCCAGCTCCGTCGCAAACTCCGCCAGTGCGGTGGGGGCGAGTTCGGTGTCAGCGTCGAGCAACACGACGATGTCACCACTCACACGCGCGCAGCCGATCCGCAGCGCCGCGTTCTTGTTGCCGGCCTCCAGCATCACCACTTCGCAGCGGCCGAAACTGCTGCCTGCAGCCGTCGCTACCGTCGAGGCTTCGGCCGTGCGATCGGTACCGGCGGCGACGACGATGACTTCGAGCGTGCGCGCGCCGAGCGTTTGCCGCGCCAACGCCTGCAAACAGGCGGCGATGGTGTGCTCCTCGTCGCGCGCCGGGATCACGACGGAGACGGTTGGGCTCGTCTTGCCCGCACGGGGCTGATCGTCTGGGGCCATTCCAAGGCGCTGCTTAGCGTCGACCGCGGCGAAAGGAAAGCCGTGGTTGCGAGGGCGGCGCAACCGGTGTAGCTCCGTGCCATGATGCTGGAGTCGTCGCCGTCCGCAACCCCGCCAACGTTGGTTGCGGTCTACCGCCGTACCATCGGGGCGTCGTTGGTGCGGATCTGGGAGAACGTGCTCGATTGGGAGCACTTGCCGTGGTTGCACCGCACCTCGTTTAGCGCGATCCGTCTCATCGACGCGGACAGCGATGGCTGGCGCGCGTCGGTGACCTTGCCGCCGGTCGAAGCGCCATGGGAAATCGAACTCGACGTGCGGCTGGATCGGCCGAATCGCTGCTATTCCGCGCGCACTGTGAGCGGCCAGGGGATGGGGACCGAGATCATCACGCGTCTCGACCCGATCGATGCGCACGCCACTAACATCGCAGTCGAGTTCCACGTGCCGGGCGTGCCGCGCGATCACGCGGCCATGGTCGGCGATGCCTACGTGCGGCTCTACACTCAGTTGTGGGACGAAGACGAAGCGATGATGACGCGGCGCCAGGCGCTGCTCGACGGCACGATCGAGTCGCGGCGCGCGACGGTTACGCCGCCACCGCTCGTTCTCGGTTCGCTTTCTGCGTTACGCGCGCGCTTGCCGTTAGTTGTGGAGACCGGCGGCCGGCGGTTCCGTCTCGTCGAAGTCGCCGGCGAAGTCATCGCGCATGCGGTGATCTGCCCGCATCGGGGCGGACCACTCGATGACGCGCCGGTTGAAAGCGGTTGTATCACTTGCCCGTGGCATGGCTATCGGTTCGATCTGCGCACTGGGCGCAATGCTGATGGTCACCAGTGTCACCTCGATCGAGCCCCACGCGTACAAACTGATCCGGAGTCGAACGAAGCGCTCATGGTCTGGTCGCCTGAGTAGCGGCCGAAGGAGATTGATCCATGCACGTTGGGATGTCGGCGATCTTTCAGAATCCGTTCAATGAGCGGTCGGACTTCGAGGTGTATCGTAACGATGTGCACCTGGCGGATCTGGCCGAGCCGCTTGGTTTCGAATCGATCTGGGGGGTCGAGCATCACTTCACGGACTACACCATGTGTCCCGACGTGTTGCAGTTCCTGACCTACATGGCCGGCCGGACGCAGCGGGCGCAGCTCGGCTCGATGGTGGTAGTGCTGCCGTGGCACGACCCGATGCGCGTAGCCGAAGAAGTCTCGATGCTCGACAACCTGTGCGGTGGCCGCTTTATCTTCGGCATCGGTCGCGGCTTGGGAAAAGTCGAGTTCGAAGGCTTCCGGGTGCCGATGGACGAATCGCGCGGCCGCTTCGTCGAGAGCGCGGCGATGATTTTGACCGGCCTCGAGCAGGGCTACTGCGAATCCGAGGGCCAGTACGTCAAACAACCGCGGCGCGACATTCGGCCGAAGCCGTTCAAGACGTTCAAAGGCCGCACCTACGCGGCGGCGGTGTCGCCCGAGTCCGTGCAGATCATGGCCGAGCTCGGCGTCGGCATTCTCATCGTGCCACAGAAGCCATGGGAAGCGGTCGCCGCCGAGTTACAGGAGTACCGCGTTGCCTATCGGAGAGTGAACGGCAGCGAGCCGCTGCCGACCATCGCGGCGGGTTGGACGTTCTGCGATGAAGACGAAGGCCGTGCGCGCGAGATGGCGCTGCGCTACATCGGCGGATACTGGCAGAGTGTGCTGCGCCATTACGAACTGGCGGGCGATCACCTGGCCAAGACGAAGGGCTATGAGTACTACGGCCGCATGTCGGAGATGGTGAACAATCACGGTGCCGACGCCGTGATCGAATTCTTCCTCGGCTTGCAAGTGTGGGGCACGCCCGAACAGTGCTACGAGCGCGTGCAGCGGATCCGCGGGCACGTGGGCTGCGACACCTACGTCGGCGTCTTCAGCTACGCCGGCATGCCGATCGAGGAAGCCGAGCGCAGCATGCGGCTCTTCGCGCGGGCTGTGATGCCGGAGTTGAAGAAGGTCTGAGATCGCAGTCAGAGCAAACGATCTTACGGTTCGATGCTGGTACCCGGCGTCGGCGATGCCGGAGAAAGCGCGGGTGATGAGCCTCCGATGCCTGCGCGGTCGTGCCGGGGTGCGCGATGACTACGCTGTGCCGATCATTCGGCGTCAGGCATTTGGTTCGAAACGTCCGGTCGCCGTAGGGACGCGAAGGAGCGAAATTGGTCATGCCTAGCTTCCGGGCCGACGAAAGTGGTCATGAGGGCAGCACGAAGACCTTCGTTGTAGCGGGCTACGTTGCTCCGGTTGAAACGTGGGACGCGTTTGAAGCGGACTGGAACCAAATTGCTCACGGCAAGACGCTGCACATGGCTGATCTGTGTGGCCAGCGCGGGCACGGAG
>JBGOUW010000355.1:0-5401 GCA_041477755.1 Binatia bacterium | reverse complement strand
GCTGGCAGGTTTCGAACGCCGCCACGCCCGACACCTCCACTTCACCCATATGGCTGACGTCGAATAGGCCCGCGCGCGTGCGCACGGCAACGTGTTCGTCGATGATGCCGGAGTACTGCACCGGCATCTCCCAACCGCCGAACTCGACAAAGCGCGCACCGAGGGCCGCGTGCGCGGCGTAGAGCGGCGTGCGTCGGGTGGAAGTGGTCACGGTCACGCGCTCGCCGCGCTGACGGTATTGCGCAGCAACATCGCGATGGTCATCGGGCCAACCCCACCCGGCACCGGGGTGATGAAGGCGGCGCGCTCGCGTGCCCCCGCGAACTCGACGTCACCCACCAACTTACCGTCGGCCTTGCGATTGGTGCCAACGTCGATGACGATGCTGCCCGGGCGAATCCACTCGCCGCGGATGAACTCCGTCTTGCCCATCGCCGCGACCAGGACTTCGGCGCGCGCCACTTCGTCGGCGAGGTCGCGCGTCCGCGAGTGGCAGAGTGTCACCGTTGCGTGGCGTTCGAGCAGCATGATTGCGATCGGTTTGCCAACCAGATTGCTGCGGCCGACGACGACCGCCCGCTTGCCCTTCAGCTCGACCCCAGTCGAATCGAGCAACCGCATGATGCCAAGCGGCGTGCACGATCGCAGTCCGGGTAAACCCATCAGCAAGCGCCCCTGACTGATCGGATGCAGCCCATCGACATCCTTCGCCGGATCGATCGCGTCGAGGATCGCGTGCGAGTCGAGGTGGTCGGGCAGCGGCAGTTGCACGAGGATGCCATGCACGTCGTTGCGGCGATTGAGTTCGCCCACCAGCGCCAGTAACTCCGCTTGTGACGTGGTCGCCGGCAACTCGTGACCGATCGAGTTGATGCCAGTATCGGCGCACGCCTTGCGCTTGCTGCGCACGTAGGTTGCCGACGCCGGATCATCGCCCACCAACACGGTGGCAAGACCCGGAACGATCCCGCGCTCGCGCAACCGTTCGACGGCCTGGCGCACTTCGTCCCGCACCGCCGCCGCCACCGCCTTCCCGTCAATTACTTGTGCTTGCACTTGCACCTGCGCCATGCGCTTTCCGCTACAACGGGAGGGAGGCGATGTAAAGGTGGAAACCGCCACCGTGAAACGCAGACGGATTCAGATGCCCTTTACGTTTTGCAAGTGGCGATTTACTCTCCGCCCATGATCATCGGCGTTCCAAAGGAAATCAAAGCGGAAGAGAATCGTGTCGCCATCACGCCCAGTGGCGTGAGCGCGCTCGTCGCGCATCGGCATCGCGTGGTGATCGAGCGCGGTGCGGGGTTGGGCAGCGGCATCCCAGATCAGCGCTATCGCGCGGCCGGTGCACACATCGCATCGCGGCAAGACGTGTGGCGACGCGCGGAGATGATTCTCAAGGTGAAGGAGCCACTGCCGGCGGAGTATCGGTATCTGCGCGAGGGGCTGATCCTTTTCACCTATTTGCACCTCGCTGCGGTCGAAGGACTGACACGCGAGTTGAAGCGAAGGAAGGTGACCGCGATCGGCTATGAAACTATCGAGCTCGACGACGGCGCACTGCCGTTGCTCGCGCCGATGAGCGAAGTGGCGGGACGACTCTCGATTCAAGTCGGCGCGTGGTGTCTGCAAGCACAGAACGGCGGCTGCGGCGTATTGCTGAGCGGCGCCTCCGGCGTGCGACCGGCAAAGATCGTCGTCATCGGCGCCGGGGTCGCGGGCGCCAACGCGTGCCAGGTCGCGGTCGGCGTTGGCGCGCACGTCAGCATCATCGACAAGAATCCGGCGAAGCTGCGCTACATGCACGACATCCTGGGCGGCCACGTCACCACGGTGATGTCGAACCCCGCCAACATCGAGGAAGAAGTGACCACCGCCGATCTGGTGATCGGCGCGGTGCTGATTCCCGGCGCCAAGACACCCAAGCTGATCACGCGCAAGTTGTTGCGCGGGATGAAGCCGGGTGCCGCGTTCGTCGACATTGCCATCGACCAAGGTGGGTGCGCCGAAACCTCGCGACCCACCTCGCACCATGACCCCATCTACGTTGCCGAGCGCGTCGTCCACTACTGCGTGACCAACATGCCCGGCATTGTACCGCACACCTCGACCTATGCGCTGACCAACGCGACGCTCTCGTACGCGATCGAACTCGCCAACAAAGGCCTGCGCCGCGCGGTGCAAGGTGACGCCGCACTGCAACGCGGCGTCAACACGTTGGCCGGCCACATCACTCACCCAGGCGTCGCGGAGACGTTCAAGATGGAATGCACACCGGTGCAGCGGCTGCTGTGATGGGTTGGCCGGGGCGGGCCTCGTACCCGCCCCGACCGCGACACAGTCGTCCGGCCTACTTCATCGCCGGGTGATAGAGTACCAGCATCGTGTACAGCAGCGCCGGGCGATCGCTGCCGGCGACGTGGACGGCGATCTCCTGCGTGATCTGCGTGCCCTTCGGTTTGGGATCGACAGCCACCAACCGCGAGCGCGCGTGGATCTTGCTGCCCGCCGGCACCGGGCTAACGAAGCGTAGCTTGTCGGCGCCGTAGTTGGTGGCGTTGCCGTAACCGGTGATGGCAAACTTGGCGCCGGAGCGCAGCGTCGGCAGCAAGCTGAGCGTCAGGAATCCGTGCGCGATGGGCGTCTTGAACGGACTCTCGCGCTTGCAGCGCTCCACATCGACGTGAATCCATTGATGGTCACCGGTGATGTCCGCAAATTTGTTGATCATGTCTTGCGTCACCTCGGTGTCCGGCCCCCAGTCGCCAAATTCCTCACTGACGTGCTTACGCAGTCCTTCAATGTCATCGAAACGAATTTGTTCCATCGCGATTGTCTCCTCCCAGATTATTCGCAGCCGTGGTGTGGGCCGCGGTTGACTTGAGTCGTTTGCCACAGAGGCGCCCGGTAATTCAACGGGGGTGGCGATTGCACCCTGCCAATGGCTCGCCGGGTGTGTACAATGTGCGAGAGGAGAGACGCCGCCATGAAATGGGCCTCGACCGTTTCCGATGCTCCGCAACTCGCTACCGCCATCGCCGACGCCGGCGCCGCCTTGCGACTTCAGCTCGGCAGCGACACGCCAGACCTGATCCTGGCATTCATCTCCGCCCATCACCACCGCGAGTACGAGCGCGTGCCCGAATTGATCGCCGCCCAGTTTGGCAACGCGTTACTGCTCGGCTGTTCGGCCGGCGGTGTGATCGGCGGCGGCAAGGAGATCGAGCACCGCCCCGGCGTCTCACTCACCGCTGCGGCGATGCCGGGTGTCGACGTGACTCCGTTCCATGTGGATGCGGGCGCGCTGCCAACGCCCGTCGATCCACCCGCGGCGTGGGAGCGGCCGCTCGGTGTACCCACAGGACTCAATCTGAATTCCTCGCCGAAGTCCTCCCCGCACTCGTCGCCAAATTCCCCACCGCACTTCCTGCTGCTGCCCGATCCGTTCAGCATCGACTCGGAGGTGCTTTTGCGCGGCCTCGATCGCGCGTATCCGGCTAGCACGAAGCTCGGCGGACTCGCCAGCGGTGCGCAGCAGCCGGGGGCGAACGCACTCTTCCTCGGCCGCGCGCTGCACCGAGCCGGCGTCGTGGGCGTGGCCCTGAGCGGCGACATCGCGGTCGACACCATCGTCGCACAAGGTTGCCGGCCGATCGGGCAACCGATGTTCATCACGCGTTGTCAGCAGAACCTGTTGTGGGAGTTGGACGGCCAGCCCGCGCTGCAGGTGCTGCAAGATCTCTACGAACAGCTCGATCCCGAGGACCAAACGCTCGTCCAGCACTCGCTCTTCCTCGGCATCGTTATGAGCGAGCACCAACAGCAGTACGGTCAGGGCGATTTTCTCATTCGCAACTTGATCGGCACCGATCCCACGCGCACCGCGCTCGCCATCGGCGCGCTGCTACGCGAGAACTCGGTCGTGCAGTTTCACCTGCGTGACGCCAAGACTTCAAGCGAGGACCTGCGTCAGCTCCTCAGCGGCTATCGCGCCCAACTGTCGACAGCGCGGCCGCATGGTGCGTTGCTCTTCTCATGCCTCGGTCGCGGGGCGCATTTGTACGGCCGGCCAGACCACGATACCGATGCGTTCCGCCACCATATCGGCGACGTTCCGCTCGGCGGCTTTTTCTGCAATGGCGAGATCGGCCCGGTGCACGGCAGCTCATTCCTGCACGGGTACACGAGTTCGTTCGGCGTGTTCCGCCGTCGACTATAGGTGACTGAGGGAGGGAGGCGGCCCCGCCACGGAGCGGGGCCGATGGGTCTAGACGTTGACCAGCTTGGCCTGCATCGTCTCGTTCTGAACGGCGATCTCGAGCAGGGCGGTCTCCGCCGTGGTCTTTGCCCCCTGCCCCACCGCGGACTGGCAGCGCGCGATCGCATCACGCTGCGCGCTCAAGTCACCGGTGAGTTCCCGAATGATACGCGCCGGTGCCGGCTGTTCCTCGGCGCCGTGGCTGCGACCGACTTCCACCAGCCAGGCGTAGGTAATCGCCGCGGTGAACAGGAACGGCACGCGTAGCAGCGTGCTCGACGCCCACAGCGATTCACTGCCCGTGACCGCCACGATCAACGCATACACCAGCATCATGCCGGCGCTGGCCGCTGCGATCACCGCCAAGCGCAGCCCGGCGACCGCCATAATCAATATGCCGAGACACAACACCACCAACTCGATCGACAGTTGTGCGGCAGCATACAGCGATATGGTGATGAGTAGCGTGTCGAACACGGCCACCCCCAGATTGAACTGCGGTGAGGTCACCACAGCGGGCCGCAACCGCCCCACCACCAGGTTGGAAGCCAGAAAGGCCACGATGACCAACGCCCCCAGCCCGACGTCTCCTGGTGATCCGCTGCTGAACAGGACAAGATAGGCGCAGGCGATCGCCAGCGCCCATTGCACCAGAACGATCGTGTCATGGCGCTGCTTCGCGCTTCCACTGCTAGACGAGAAGCCACCCGACAACCAGGTGGCTGCAACCGGTTCGCTCATTGCCATCCGTTCCTCCTTGGTCTGCCCGATAGTGAGCAAGGCCGGTGCCACAGTCGCCTCGCTGGGCCGAGACAGAAGCTGTGCGATCTGTGGAGGCCAATCGGACACAAATTGTCGCCGCCCGACGCGGCGGTGACGCGCCTTAGCTCTCTACTTGTTATCACGAGTCCGGAGCAAGCGCGGCGAAATACGTTCGCAGTTCCTCGCCTTTCAGCTCGTTTCCGAGCGCAAGCATCAACTGTAGCCGCGCCTTGTGAGCCGGTAAGTCGTGTGCAGGAATCAGCCCGAACCGCAGCAGACTCGTCGCCGAGCCGTCGTAGCCGTACGGATCGCCGATGGCCCCGGCGCCAGTGCGCGAAGTGAGCACCACAGCGAGGTCCCGCTTCACCGCTGCGGCCAAAG
>JBGOUW010000446.1:0-4234 GCA_041477755.1 Binatia bacterium | reverse complement strand
GCGGCGGCGCGCGCCGGGCTCAACTTGACCGAGATGGATGCGGCGATTGCCGCCGACCCGAAGCGTTACGATGCGGTCATCGAACAGAACCAGGCCGATCATCTCGCCGCCGGGCATTGGGGTGTGCCGACCATGGTGTTCGAAGGCGAGCCGTTCTTCGGGCAAGATCGCATCGAGCTGCTGGTGTGGCGAATGCAGCAACACGGACTACAGCGGCGAACGATCCCCGCGGCGTGATTGAGTTGGCTGTCTCTTGTCGAGGTGAGGCACCGTCGCACGAGGGATGAGGTCTTAAGACTACCTAGATCGACTGCGCAAGATTTATCTTGACAGCGGCAAAGCAATTCGAGTAGGGCTGCGCCAACTTTCAGTACATGGCGCGTTTCGTCGCGCAGGCGTCGCGATCGACGCGCCACCGAAAAGGGGGCGCAGGATGACGACACGTCGGTGGAAGCGAACCGTGCGATCGGCGGTCATTGTCGGGAGTATTGCTTGTACGTTGCTATCCGGTTGCCTATGGCCGCGGAGCTTTGCGCGCGTCAGAGGGGCCGACGGGGTCGACACGGTGCTGACAACCGCCGACGTGCGCGCGCTCGTGTCCGTGCCGCACAACGAGGGGAAGTACAAACCGGGGCACGTGACGCCCAAGCGCATCATTTGCGCCGAGCCGAGTCCTGATGTGGTGAAGGCGGTGTCGGAATCGTTCGGCGCGGGTGGCGGCATTCAAGTCCATATTCCACCGGGAACCACAAACCCCGAAATCGCCGCCGCGGCCTCTGGGGCGGCGACCAAGGCGTACTCGGAGTCCGTCGCGCAACTCACACAGCGGATGGCCACGATCCAGCTGCTGCGCGATGGCCTCTATCGTGCCTGCGAGGCCTACGCGAACGGCGCGATGACGGAGACCACGTACGCCATTCTCCTCAGCCGCTACGACGACACGATGATTACCCTGCTTCTCGGTGAGCTGGCCGCCGGCAACTTCGGGGGGCAACTTGCGGCCATTGGTACCAGCGCGAGTGCCAGCGCCGGTGCGTCGGCGGCGCTTGACAAGTTGTTGCAGCAGCAAGTCGCGGCAACTAAGGCGGAGAGCAAGGTCGATGCCGCCGAAGAAGCGAAGGCCGCCGAAGAGAACAAGAACAGCGGGGATACCGCCGGTGCCGAGAAGAGCGTGAAGGCGGCCAATGACGAGCATGCGAAAACGGTCGAGGCCGTCGCCACCGCGAAGGCGGAGGTCAAACAGCTACTGGCCGCGACCGGCTCGGCCGCCCAGCCGTCGGCGGAGCTGGCCAAGGTGCTCGAAGAGATGCAGCGCAAATATCTCGAGAACATCAACTTCGATGCGCTGTTTGTGGCATGCGTTGTCGCGATGTCAGAAGGCGGTTCGCCGCCCTTGGCGGACTTCTGTAAGGAAACCATCCCCAAGGTGATGGCCCTCAACGGCCGGTTCCTCGAGCAGCGCGTGGAGCGGGCCACGAAAGAGGAGGAGTGGGCCGGAGTCGAGGGAGCGACGAAAAAGCTGAGCACATCGCTCGATCGGATCGACGAGCTGAAGAAGAAGCTCAACGCCGCCGCGCCGAAACAATAGGACGACTGGGATGAGACGATGACAAAGTCGCCAGCGACGAACCGAGCACTCCCGGCTGCCGCATTGTTTCTGACGCTGCTCGCGGGCTGCGCGATGCCCTTCATGCGTGGCGCTGTCGACACCACGGCGCCCAGCCGCACTTCATTCGATCTCGCCGAACCGCGCGGGCGCGACGACGTGTTGGTCATCCTCGCCCTCTCCGGCGGCGGCAGTCGGGCGGCGTATTTTTCCGCCGCCGTGATGTTTCATCTGCAGCGGCTCAGCTTGCTGCAGGAGGTCGACGTGCTCAGTTCGGTGTCGGGTGGCTCGTTGCCGGCTGCGTACTATGCGATATCGAAGGACTCGGCCGATCCCAACGCACCCGTGTCCATCGAGATGGCGGAGGCGCCGATTGGCGCCGTTCCGCGACCGAAGTTCGACTACGACCCCGTAGCGCGCCGGCTGATCGTGTACGGCGCGATGACGCCCGACGATTTGGTGGCAATTCGACAGTCTTTCGTTCCCGCGGCCGAAGCTCAATTGCGGCGCCTCGATCGCATGAGTCGCGCCAACGCCGATGCCAAGCGCGTGTGGGACGAAGCCCGCGTGAAGCGGCTGATGAAGAAGGATTTCATCGGCGAATGGTTGGTCCGCTGGTTCTTCCCGTGGAACGCGCTGCGCTATTGGTTCACGCCGTACTCGCGCACCGACATCATGGCCGGTGTCTTCGCCGATGAGCTGTACGATTCCGACGTGACCGGCGTCGATCTCACCCTGGGCGAACTCAACCCGGAGCGCCCGTATCTCATTCTCAACGCGACTAACGCCACTGCCAATCCCGGCGGTGCGACGTTCACGCCGTTCACGTTCACGAGCGAAGACTTTGAGCACACGCTCGGACGATGGGATCTCGGCGACCTGCCCGTCGGCGATGCGGTGATGACCACCGCAGCCTTTCCTGCGGTGTTCAACTACGTCAATCTACACGACCGGCGCACCGACAAGCGGCGCTACGCGCATCTGTTCGATGGCGGCAACGCGGACAATTTGGGCCTCACCAGCGCCGACCGGATGCTGTGGGAGCACGACCAATTCAAGCGCTTCAAGCACATCGCCGTGATTCTCGTCGACGCCTACACCAAACCGACCGGTGTGCCGGCGACGATGCGCGATCCGCGCTTCCCATGGGGCTACCTTGTCGACACCAATTTCCTCGATACCTTCGATGCGCTCCTCACCGCGAACCGCAAGAACCTGCTCGCCTGGTTCTACTACACCGAGCTGAGCAAGTACGGTGGCACCTTCTGTCACCTCACCTGGGAGCCGGCCGATAGTCCGCAACCGCGTGACGCCATCCCCAAGGTCGACGAGCCGCTGCACGATCAGCTCAACAACATCAAGACCGATTTTCGAATCTCCGACGACGATGCGCAACATCTCGATCAAGCTGCCGCCATCTTAACCGGGCCGGACAACGCATCCCTGCACGAGATCCGGCGTATAGTGCTGTCAGCGCGTGACACGCCGGGGTCGTGACATTGGCGGGGCGCAGCTCAAGTGGTACGGAGCTGACGCACGCGACGGCCGATTTTCAGGGTTTTTCGCTTGACTTTGGGAGCGGCTCAACGCACCCTACCCGCGCATTGCGGGCCTATACGGCGGGCTAACCAAGCTTCGAGGAGGGAGAGTCATGAGACTAGAGTCTTTGCTGGCGCGGAAAGCAACTGCATTGGCAGGCGCCATCGTTCGTACGGGACTGCAAACCCTGGTGGTGTCGGTCCTCGTCGTGACCGGGCTGTCACGTGCGAGTCAGGCCCGGTTCCCATTGTGGGTGCCGGACTGGTCGGGGAAGACACTCCTGATCGTCAACGAAGAGAGCTTTGGTGAGCCTATCGATGAGGGGCGCAATCTCATTGCGCTGCCGATCCTCAACGATGGCACCGTGAACCCGAAGCAGGGCATTGCCCTGGCGAACTCGACGGTGGGCAATCAAACCTTTTTTAGTGGAGATCCCGACCCCGTGGCCGTGACGCCGAACGGGCACTTCGCCTATGTGCAGGAAGAGGACAACGAAGACTCTGGGCTCGCGTTCTACCGCTTCGACCTGCAGCACGTCGACACTAACGGTGGCAGCGGCCATATCAAGCGGTTCCAGTTCAACGAGTCGTGGCAAGGTACGGGCTTGGCGGTGCTGGGCAACTTCCTCTACGCGGTGGTGAACAGCGATGGCAAGGAACTGTGGCGCATGCCGATCAACCCGATCAACGGCAATCTGGGAGCACCGAGCTTTGTGGTCACGATCGATGATGGGTCGGGGCACGAGGCGATGGGCTCGGATGTTCGGCTGACGACCGATGGCACCTGCATCTTCGCGTCGGACAGCGGCTCGGAGTTCGTGTTCAAAATCTGCGGCACCGTCGTCAGCCTGTGGGCGGATGCGAGCACCGGTGGTGACGCGCCGAACATCATGACTGACAACACCATCGTGTTCGGCCCGAACAACGGCAACCTGTTTCTGAGCCAGAATAACGAAGTGTTCACCACCACCGGCCCGAGCGGCATAACACCGGGAAGCTTTACCAAGATCTTCGACCTGCCAGGGGACGGGGGGCCGGAAAACGAGGGGTCGGCCTTTACCTCTCTCCTCGGCGGTCTGTTCTTGTACGT
>JBGOUW010000466.1:0-4053 GCA_041477755.1 Binatia bacterium | reverse complement strand
CCCCGGTGCAATGGCGAGCGGCGCAGCAACACTTCACGGGCGAGGATCGCCGGCACGAACCCTTGCGCGAAGTGACCGAGTCGATCGTAGTCGTTGCGTGCGAATCCGAACAGATCGCGTACCCAGAACCCGGCCGGCACCTCGGCATACGTGTAGTGCCCACCGATCATCAGGATCAGCGCGTGCGCCGTCAGCAACCGATAGGCGAGGGGAGTAAGAGGAAAGCTGCGATACGTTGCGATCAGCACCGGCGCGCCAAGCAGAATCGGGAAGACTTCGAGCATCCACGTGAAGTAGTCGTGCGGGCTGATCGCAGACATGGCGAGACAAACTGCGGTGAAGAGCAGCAGGGCGGCCGGCTCACTCATGTGTGGAAGCTTAATTTGCTCGTGAGCGGATCGTGAGGTGATGGATACTGGCCGGGTCGGGTTGTGAGAGTTGGAAGACAACGGCGCGTGCGACCGCGTCGGGTTGCAGCGTCGGTGTCTTCGGGTTGAGCAACCCGAGTTCCTTCCAGCGCGTGATGGCGGCGGGCAGGATCGCCCTGTCGAAGTTCGATGCGAAGTCGGTGCCGCCGACATTGTGGATCTCGATCGTCATCACCCGCACGCCGCGGTCGGCGACTTCGGCGCGTAGGCCGTCGGACAGCGTGTGGATCGCGGCCTTCGACGCGGCGTAGACCGCGAGATACGGCCACGCTTCGTGCGCGGATGCCGAGGTCATGTTGAGGATGTCGCCGCGACCGCATGGCAGCATGTGGCGCAGGGCCGCCCGGCAGGCGATCAGCGTGCCGAGGACGTTGATGTCGAAAATGGCGCGCCACTCGTCAGTGCGGCCCTCGGCGATCGGGCGTACGGTGCCGATGGCGGCGTTGTTGACGAGCGCGTCGAGTTGACCGAAGCGCTCGACCGCAGTGGTGACCAGCCGTTCGACCTGGACTTCGTCGCGCATGTCGGTGGCGACGAACTCGGCACTGCCGCCGCTGGTGCGAATGGTGGCGCACACCTCCGTTAGCCGCTCGGCGCGGCGCGCGCCGAGGACGACTTTCATCCCTTCAGCGGCCAGTGCGCGTGCGGTCGCCGCGCCGATGCCCGCCGATGCGCCCGTAACGACTGCAACCTTCCCCCGCAGTGCCGACATAGTCTCCTCCTCCCGGCTGCCGGAATCAGCGCAGGCGCTGAATGAACTCGACGCGATTGCCGAACGGATCGCGGAACTCGAACCGCGTGTACCCGGGAATCGGGACGCCGTCGAGGATTTTGGCGCCGTTTCGTTCGAGGCGCGCGCGAAAGCTGGCGAGATCGCTGACCTCGTACGCGACGTGCGATTTGGTGGCGTTGCGCTCCACGCCATCTTCCGTGCCGACGTGGACCTGGCTGTCGCCAACTTGCAACCACAAGCCACCGCGGCCGCGCAGCGACTCCGGCTTCTCGACTTCGCGCAGACCGAGCACTCCGCAGTAGAACTGACGCGCGTGGTCCTCGGCACCTTGCGGGATGGAGATTTGAGCATGATGGAGTCGGAGAATCACGGTCGGCGACCTCTCACGGGCAGACTCGTTTCGCAACGAGCGGGCTCGACAACGTCCAGACCTGCGGCGATTGGACGGCGCGCATGCGCATGCTGGAGGCTACCTGCTCGGCGGCGAAACTGCGAGCCGGCGAGAGACTGATTTGGATCACGTCCCCCCCTTTGTCTAGCGACTTGAGCGAGGGTATGATTGCCTCCGTCGACTGCTTAGCTCGCAACTATGTGAGGATGCTGCGTGTCCACCGGAGCGACAACCGATCCGATTACAGTCTTGGTGGCGGACGATCATGCGATTGTCCGTGAAGGCATCGTCTCGCTGTTGCGCGCTGAGCCCGACCTGCTGGTGGTGGGGGAGGCTGCGGACGGGAAGGAGGCGGTGCAGACCGCCGAGCGGCTGCATCCGCAGGTGGCGGTGCTGGATGTTTCGATGCCGCGGCTCAACGGCTTGACCGCGGCGTATCAGATCCGCCGCGCGCTGCCGGACACTGCCATCATCGTGCTGACGGTTTACAACGACCAAGCGTACGTAACGCAAGCCCTCGGCGCCGGCGTGCGCGGCTATGTACTCAAGCAGGCGGTGGCGCCCGAACTCGCGCAGGCGATCCGTGCGGTGCATCGAGGCGAAGTGTACCTCAGCGCTGAGATTGCGAACCTGACGCCGTGGTATTGCAAGGACGCGCGCTCCATCGGAAACGATCAGGACGGACCCTTTGATGATCTGACCGTGCGCGAAGTCGAGGTGTTGCAACTGATCGCAGAGGGGTTGGGCAACAAGGAGGTCGCGCAAGAACTCCAGGTCAGTGTGAAGACCATCGAAACCCACCGCACCCGGCTCATGAGCAAACTCGACATCCACGATACCGCGGGGTTGGTGCGGTACGCGATCCGTAAGAAGATCGTGCAGCCATAGGTGGCGCCGCGGGTTAGGGTGCGCTCAGCCAAAGCCACAGCGCGCTACCCAGCCCGACCCACAACAACACACTCACTCCCAACCCGCTCACAAAGCCCAGCAGCGGGAGGCTGGAGCGCTCCGGCGCGACCGTCCACGTGTCGCCGCGAAGATGCATTAGCGCCGTTGGGCCGGTGAGTAGTGCGGTGGTGCCGCGCCGGAAAATGACGCGAGCGAGTGGTCCATGTTGGCCGCCTCGGTCGCCGATCCACTCAATCCGGCCACCCCGGCGGTGAGGAAGTGATCGAGCCAGCGACGGATCCTTCCCTTGCCGAGGTGGAAGGTGTGGGCGACCGCGCTGATGCTGGCACCATCGGCGATGGCCAACACCGCGCGGGCGCGCCGGGCCTGGTCGATGCGGGGATGGCGCACGAGTTCGACCAGTTGGTGGCGTACCTCCGGTGAGATTGGCACCCCTTCCTTCCCCCGGCGCCAGAACTCCCGCTGATGTTCGCTGGTGGCGAGCAGTTGGCGTAACCGTTCCACACTGATGCTGGCGACGACGCGCTCGTGAACGAGATGATCGCGCAGCTTGTAGAGTGACCACGCGTTGAATGGTTCGCCGAGCATTGCCGGCGACGTATCCGCACGGCGGTTGATCTCCGCGCGCGCGGCCGCGTCAAACACCACGTTCTTCGGTTTGCCGGCGTTGCCGTGCTGCAGCCCCGCGAGGCCCTGGGCGTGGTACCGATTCAGCCAGCGGCGGACGCTGTCGCGATGCAAGCCCACGCTGCGGGCGATCACACTCAGCGGTGCGCCGTCGGCACGGGCCACAATGATCCGTGCGCGGCGTGCGATTCCGCGCGGGCCGTCTCGCGCGACGCGCTCGACTTCGGTGCGCGCTTCGGGAGTGAGTTCGAGACGACGAGCGGTACTTCTTGGGGAGTCCATGGAACGCATCCTGCCACATCTGGTGTGCGGCTATACTCAGGTGACGACCGGACAAAGCCCGAGAGATACGCCCTACAACCGTGACGAATCGGCGCCCCCTGTGATCGCCTGGACCGCTCCCGGCATCATTCGGGACAGATGCCGGTGCCGGGTTTGGTCGCGATGAGTTCCAACATCACGATGCCATTGCTGCGCAGCCGCAGTGGTTGACAGCGAAGGGTAGTGGGGCACGCCTGTCCCCTGAGGTTGCGCGAATCGAACCGGACGGCACCGCTGGTGGCGCCGTCGGCGCGCGCCAGCACCGCGAGCGTCGCGATTTGGTGCGTGCCCGCAAAGAGCTGGTAGTGCCCGGCCGGAAGTCCGTTGACCGTCGCCCGGAACTGCTCCGCGCCGTTGGCGCTACGGTAAGTAACCGCTCCGCTGGCGCCGCGGGCGCGGCCGGGGTTGTCGAAACGGGCACGCATGTGAACCCGCGGCGGGGCTTGAAACGGAAAGTCGCCGCGGAACAGCACGCGGGCGCTGAGGTCGATCAAGGTCACCTGGTGCCCGCGGGGATCAACGCCGTTGAGCGGCGCGTGCTCGCGACCGCTCGCTCCGACTGCGAATTCCATCACTGGATCGTCGTCGATGGCGAGCCGGTACAGTCCGGGGCTCAGCCCGCGCACCGCAACGGTACCGCGAGT
>JBGOUW010000604.1:0-2922 GCA_041477755.1 Binatia bacterium | reverse complement strand
GCGGTGTCATCGTGCGCAGCGCGCCGACGTTGGAGCGTGCGGCCGATGTCGCGCGCGTGTTCTTCGACAAGACTGGCACCCTCACGCAGCGCGTGCCACGTCTCGTGGCGATCGAGCCGGCTTCCGACGTCGCGCTGTCGCAGAGCGATCTGCTAGCACGGGCTGCGGCGTTGGAAGGTGCGCTCACGCATCCGCTCGCCCTGGCGATCACGGAGGCCGCGCGAGCCGCCCACTGCCCGTTGCTCGAAGCCGGATCGGTTCAAGTCGTAGCGGGCCGCGGTGTGCTCGGTGTCGTCAACGGCGAGCAACTCGCGGTTGGCAGTGTCCGCTTCGCCCGCGAAGAACTCGGGCGTCTCGATGATCCGCACGACGCGACGGTCTGGTTGTGGCGAGGCCGGCAACTGCTCGGCCGATTCTTGTTCGAGGAAGATGTGCGGGCGGAAGCGGCGGCGGCAGTCGCCGCTCTGGGTAGCCTGGGGGTCGAGGTCGGCCTGCTCTCGGGCGACGTGCGGGCGGATGCGGTGGTGCCGCGGCTGATTGCGCCGGCGCGGGCGACGCTCGGTCTGCTGCCGGAAGACAAGCTGGCGCACATTCGGAGCGCTGAGCCGCAGGGCGCGACTGCCATGGTGGGTGACGGCATCAACGACGCGCCGGCGCTGGCGGCGGCGGACATCGGCATCGCGATCGGGAGCGCCACCGACCTCACGCGGATGACGGCCGATGTCGCGATCGTGAGCGACGACCTACGCCGTGTGCCCTGGTTGCTGGGCTATGCACGACGGGTGCGCAGAGTTGTCCGGCAGAATCTGTTCTGGGCGTTTGCTTACAACGCGGCCGCGCTTGCCGTGGCGGTCACCGGCGCCCTCAATCCGCTGGTGGCATCGTTGGCGATGCTGGGCAGCAGCTTCGTCGTGGTGGCGAACGCCCGCCGGTTGCGCAACGGAAACGTATCGTGACGTATCTTGCGATCTTCGTCGGCGGGCTAGCTGCATCGTTGCACTGCGTTGGCATGTGCGGTGGATTTCCACTCGCGCTTGCAGCGGCCGCGCCCGGCGGCAACGTGCAGCGGCAGCTGCTCTACAATCTCGGCCGGCTGAACACGCTTGTCTTCATCGGCGCGATCTCTGGAGCGCTCGGCGCGGGGGTGGTTGCCGCTGGTCCCGGGCACATGGTGGAGCAACTGCTCGCGCTGCTCACCGGCGGCTTCATGATTCTGGTGGGCCTCGAAGTGCTCGGCGTGCTGGCGCACATCACCACGCGCGGTGCAATGTTTGCGCAGGCGACTGTCGGTCGCATGCTCGGTGGGGTGATCCGCTCGCGGTCACCCGCGGCGCCACTGGCGCTCGGTGTGTTCAATGCGTTTCTGCCGTGCCAGTTGATCTACGCCTTTGCCGCGCGTGCCGCCGGTACGGCGTCGATCGGCGAAGGCATGCTGACGATGCTGTGCTTCGGTCTCGGCACCGTGCCGGCGATGCTGTCCGTCGGCGCGACGCGTGCCCTGGCACGGCCATCAATCCGGGCGCAACTGTCGCGCCTGTCCGGGTGGCTGGTGATTGCGTTTGGGGTGGTGACGCTGCTGCGTGCGTTCGGCATCGGGCACCACGGCCACTGAGCCCGTTGGTTAGCCTTGCGCCAACACGATCGCGACCAAGAGGGCGGCGGTGAGGACGAGCTTGATCAGCGCGACAACGGCGCTGCCGACAACGATCCGAGTCAGGCGCATCTTGCCGTTGCGGCGCAACGCGGCCGCTACCGCGACCGGAATGACCGCGTAACTCAGACCGATGCGCCAGAAGTGACTCTCGCGTGCGTGCGCCCATACCGGCCCGCCGATGAACACGAAGGCCGCTACTGAGGCGATCACGATGACCAGGAACTGCGCGCGCGAGAGATCGAGCGCGGTCCAGATCCCACGCGTCGGCAACGGGCCGAACAGCGATGGCGGTTTGCCAGCGGCGTGCTGCTCCACCGCCTCCGTGTACCTATGTCGTCGCTGCCGCGCCAGAGTGGGTTCGGTTTCCCCGAGACTGTGGAAGGTAGGAGGCGGGCGAGACGCCCACCCTACCGCGGATTTCGAAATTCAGAAAAATCTGGGTAGCGCAGGCGGCCCGCCTGCGTCTTCAAGGTGTTGATCGACAATACTCGTTCACTTCAGATCGGTCATGTCGGGAAGCCGGCGTGACTTCAGGAAGCTCGGCGTGTTGTACTTCTTCTGCAACGCCGCGCGATCGACCGTTTTGAGCTGAGCGGCGGCGATCTTGCCGCCGTTGCCTTGCTTCCACGCGCTGGCCCACAACCTGGCGAGGGTGAGGGCGCCGTCGGCCATGCAGGCGATTGTGCGTACGCCGAGGGTCTGGAACATCTTCGGCAGCCGCTGAGTGCCGTCGGCCGCATTGAAGGCGTTGATGACGCTGAGCGGCGGGAGCTGCTGGATGGTTCGCCGCATCAACTCGACGACGGCGATCGCCGCGGCGTGGCCGCCCTTCACGGTCGGCTTGGCCGACTTGTTCTTCAGCCGCGTGTTGATGCCGGCGATGAGGTCAGCCGCGAACCGGTCGAGCATCTCGGTTTCGTACTTGCTGTGCACCGCGCTTTCGGCTGCGGAGCGGCCGTGGTGCAGCCGCGAGACGTGCAACGGTTGACAGGCGTCGCCGACGTAGTGCGCGAGCACGCCGGCGGCGCAGACGTAGTCGGCCACCTTGCCGGCGCGCACGAAGGCGGCCATGTCGTCGTAGATCTCCCAGACGCGGAAGGGCAGAGCGCCGCGCTTGTCCTCCTTCGGGGGTCGATTGAGGCTGGCGTAGAAATCGTTCCACACCGACACCGCGACGTTGTCGGAATTCTCGCACAGTTTGAGCAGCGTGGTGTTTTTGAACACGCCCTTACCGGGCTCGTCCATGTCGGCGAAGTGGTTGAACTCGT
>JBGOUW010000043.1:0-15786 GCA_041477755.1 Binatia bacterium | reverse complement strand
TGCATCGCGACATACAAACCGACGCGGCACGGCGACTCGGCCGGTTGGCGAAGTTGTTCACGGCCGAGTTCACTGCGGGTGAAGACGTGGCCGCGCGATTGGCGGCGCTCGGCATCGACGCCGCGAGCGTGCGCTATCTGATCAACTCGCACCTGCACTTCGATCACACCGGCGGCAACAGCGCGATCCCGAATGCACAGCTCGTGGTGCAGCGACGCGAGTGGGAGGCCGGGCGCGATCCCGATTTGATGCGCGCGAACGCATACAACCCGAAGGACTACGACCACGGCCACCACGTCCTCGCGGTCGACGGCGAGCACGACCTGTTCGGCGACGGCCGCGTCGTCTGCATTCCGACATACGGTCATACCCCCGGACATCAGTCGCTGCGGGTCCGACTCGAGCGCAGCGAAATCGTTCTGACCGGCGACGCGTGCTACCTGCGCCGCACGCTGGAGCAGATGCATTTGCCGTCGGTCGTTCACGACCAAGCAGCGATGCGCGCCTCGCTACTGCGTCTACGCGCGCTACGCGACGCGGGCGCGCAGATCATCTTTGGCCACGATCCGGAATTCTGGGCGACGGTGCCGCAGGCACCGGTTGCGATCGAATGACGCTTCCTCGCGCCGCATGTCGGCTCTCGACTCGTGTGTTGTTCTGCGAGTATCCGAGTTTGCGATGATCAAGGCGTCATGCTGAGCCGGCGGCGTAGGATCTCCCCGAGCGGGCGGCTTAAGAGAGATCCTTCACTTCGTTCAGGATGACAGGCGTATGTTGCGTTCAAACCCACTACTGCGGTCGTTCCACCAGTCCGTTCTCGACGATCTGCGCGATCTCGTTGGCGCTGAAGCCCATGCGCGACAAACTTAGCAGCTCCTCCGACACGCCGGCGCCGAAGAGGGCGTAGTCGTCGCTGTTGACGGTGAGCTTGACGCCGTTGTCGAATAGGCGCCGCGCCGGGTGCTTCTCCAGTGCATCGCAGACACCGAGGGAGTAGTTGCTGGTGGGACAGATGTGCAGCAGGGTGCCGCGCTCGGCGAGATGATCGACGAGTCGTGGATCCTCGGCCGCGCGCACTCCATGTTGCACCGCGTGCAGGTTGAGCTTGGTCACGCTCTCGCGCACGCGCTCCGGCCCGCACAGCTCGCCGGCATGCGCCTTGAGCTTGAGACCATGTTCGCGCGCGAGTCGATAGAGCGGAACGAAGTCGTCGATCGCGCCGAGCTGCTCGTCGGCATACAGATCGAGGCTGCGGAACGCACCGGTCGCGAGCCAATCCTTGAGGCGCAACATCAGCAAATCCGCCGGCAACGTGCGATCGATGCCGATCTCCGGCGCAATGGTGACACGGTCGGCGACTCGCGCGGCCTCGGCAGATAGCAGCTCGGCGAACTCCGCCACTGACATTCGGATGAATTCGGGCAGCAAGAGATCGAAGCTCGGTTCGGCGTAGACGACGCCATCCTCGATGAAGCGATCAAAAGTGTCGCGGATCACGGCCGCGACGACGTCGCGACCACCCGCAAGAATCGGCAGCAAGTTGGTAGCGATGTATATCCCGAACGCCTCGAAGCTCCCGAACGTGGGCGGCACAGGCGGCAGCGGCTGCTCAGCGAACCGCGCGTAGGTCTCGATCGGCGCGGACAGCAGGCCGTGGCAGTGCAAATCGGTTTTGCGAACGCGCCTGAGCGCGGTGCGGTCGCCGGTGGTCAATGCCTGTTCGAGCGTGGTGCGCCAGTTCTCGTCCACTGCGGCCTCCTGAAGTTTGCACAGAGGAACACAGATGGACGCCGATAACCAGACGCGAGTTTGGACGTTCGTTTGCCGTCGTCGGCTAACAGCCCTTGCTGAAAAAGCAATTCATGCTTCGAGACGCCCCTGCGGAGCTCCTCAGCACGAGCGGCTTCGGCGTTGTCGCTCAAACAAGTCCCGGTCACCCTGAGGAGCCGCGAAGCGGCGTCTCGAAGCCTGTCCTGAGCCCCGTCGAAGGGGGCGTCCCTCGTTTTTCAACCGGCTGCTAGCTAGGAGGGAAGGGCGACGCATGCGTCGCCCCCTACGGTCGAATTCGATTGGTTGCACTCAGCGCCGATGCATGACGATCTCGGTGATCTCGGACGGCGCGAACAGGCGCATCGCCGGACCCCAGAAGCCAGTGCCACGGCTGACGTAGAGTTGCGCGTCTCGCTCGCGATAGAGGCCGGCGACGTAGGGAGTGCTGAGGCGCACGAGATAGTTGAACGGCCAGATCTGTCCACCGTGGGTGTGACCCGAGAGCTGCAGGTCGACGCCGAGCGCGGCGGCCTGAGGAAAGGTCGCCGGGTCGTGTGCCAACAGGACGAGCGCGCGCTGTGGATCGCGATCGGCCAGCGCTGCCGGCACGTCTTCCTTGAGGCTTCCGCCCACCAGACTGGCGTGATGGTCTTCCACGCCGGCGAGATCGAACGACGCATCGCCATCGCCGATGCGGACGCGTTGGTTGCGGAGGACCTGCATGCCCAGCGTCTGCACATGCGCGACCCACGGATCGGCGCCCGAATAGTGATCGTGATTGCCGGTGACGAAGAACACACCATGACGAGCGCGCAAGTCGGCGAACGGCGCGACCTCGTCGGCAAGGCGCCGGACACTGCCGTCGACGAGGTCGCCGGTCACCGCGATCAGATCGGGCTGAAGTTCGTTGCAGCGCGCGACCAGGGCGGCCGCGAAGCGGCGGTCGAGAATTGGGCCGATGTGAATGTCGCTGATCTGGACGATGCGAAAGCCGTCGAGGGCTTGCGGCCAGCGCGCGAGCGATAGGTCAAGTCGTCGCAGTGTGGGTGGGCGCAACGCGATGCGCACGGCGGTGACACCGGCGCCGAGCGCCAGGCCCATCACGCTGAAGGCGCGCATGCGGGCCGCGGTCGTACCGCTGAGTCCGCGTGCGCCGGCCGGCACGGCGGCGCCGAGCAACGTCCACACGACATCGGAGAGGAGCGTCAACATGAGCAGGTAAAACGCGAAACCGATCCACAACGAGGCGGGCCAGGCGATCAGACGTGTGGCCGCGCGCGGCCAGCGCCGCTCGCCGATGGGTTGCAGGATCAACGTCACCGCGAGTGCCACGATCAGGCTCAGCAACGCGACGCGCACCGGCGTTGCAAAGCCCGGATCGAAGACGAGCCGCTGGGCAAGATACCAGTGCCCGCCGACAAACACGGTGAGAATGACGGAGAGGAAGATGGTGATGAGCAGGCGACGACGCATGCGGCCAGTGTAGCAGCTCAGTCAGGGATCTCGACCTCGACGTGGTCGTCGACGATGGCGGCGGCGTATACCGCGACGCCACGAGTGGCGGGGCCGCGCTCGATGACACCGGTCTGCAGGTTGAAACATGAGCCGTGCGTGCGACAGGACACACGGCCATCGTTGATCGAGCCGTCATGCAGGGGAAAGCCGCGATGAGGACAGACATCGTCGATCGCAAACACGTCGGCGCCAACCCGGAAGATCGCCAGGCGTCGCGGCCCTACGTTGACGGCGACACCGCGCCGCTCGAGAAAATCGGTGACGAGTCCAATCGTGAGGCGAGGCATAGGGAGTCGCTGGTGCGTGGTTTCGTGCCTGATGATGACTCTGCGCGACGGGTCCGCACCGTAGCGCGAACCCGTCGCGTCCCCCCTCAGAGCCCCGCATTCTTCAGCCGGTCGGCGTGAACGCGGAACGCGGTGTTGGGATCGGACTCAAGGTGGCCGGAATTAGCACGGCTCGAAAGCTGTCAGCAAGGGAAAACTTCCTCGTCTGATGTCCGGCCAGCATCGCAGGTTGGAATGCCCGCCCGTGCCGTGCTACTCCGTGCCGGCGCGCGAACTTTACGAACGGGATCACGATTCAAGGGAGACGGCTCCAAGGGAGACAGGCCAAGGGAGACCATCATGGATGCGTTCAAGGACCGAGTGGCGGTCATCACCGGTGGCGCCGGCGGGATTGGCCTCACCATGGCAAGGGCGTTTGCCGCGCGCGGCGCGAAGCTGGTGTTGGCCGATCTCGACGAGGCGGCGCTGCACCGGGCGACCACCGAGCTGACCACCGCCGGTGCCGCGGTGCTCGGAGTCCGAACCGACGTGACCAAACTCGCCAGCGTGCAGGCGCTGGCCGAGGCCACGACGCAGCGCTTCGGTGCGGTCCACATCGTGTGCAACAACGCCGGCGTCGCCACCTTTGGCGAGATCTGCGACTCCACGCACCAGGACTGGGAGTTCACGATGAACGTGAACTTCTGGGGCGTGGTGCACGGGGTCGAAACCTTTGTGCCGCGGCTGATCGCGCAGGGCGCTGGCGGCCACGTCGTCAACACCGCATCCATGGCGGGACTGGTCGGCATGCAGTGGCTCGGCATCTACTGCGCCTCGAAATTCGCAGTGGTCGGGCTGACCGAAGCGCTCCAGCGTGAGCTCAAGCCGCGCGGCATCGGCGTCAGTGTGCTGTGCCCGATGATCGTCGCCACCAACATCAATCAGAACTCGGTCCGCATGCGTCCGACCGAGTTGCGCAACCCGGGCGAGCAGCCCCTGCTGGAGACCGGTGCGCCGGTGGATGTGCCCGACGGGGCCAACCCGCCGGATGCACCTCCGGCGGGTGCAATGAAGGGCGGCACAATCGCGCCCGAAGAAGTCGCCCGCCGCGTAGTGCGTGCGATCGAGCGCAAAGATCTCTACATTCTCACGCACCCGGAGCAGCGCGAGTTCCTCCGGCGGCGGGCCGCGCGACTCGATGCGATGTTTGAGGAGGGGACCTGGTGAAAGATCTATTTTCGATTCAAGGCAAGGTGGCCGTCGTCACCGGCGGCTCGCGTGGCATCGGGCTGATGATCGCGCGCGGCTTCGTCGAGCACGGCGCGAAGGTCTACATCTCGTCGCGCAAGCAAGCGGATTGCGACAAAGTGGTCGCCGAATTGTCTCAACAGGGCACCTGCGTGGCGATTGCCGCCGATCTCTCGACCGAGGCGGAGTGCAATCGCCTAGCGCAAACAATCGCCGCACGCGAGTCTGCCGTGCACATCTTGGTGAACAACGCCGGGGCCAATTGGGGCGCGCCGCTGGAGGAGTTTCCGGATTCGGCGTGGGACAAAGTGTTGGCGCTCAACGTGAAGGGAGTCTTCCATCTCACGCGGGCGCTGCTGCCGCAGCTGAAGCAGGGCGCGCGGCCAGGCGATCCGGCGCGCGTCATCAACATCGGTTCGATCGACGGATTGAAGGTCCCGCTGCTGGAGACCTACGCGTATTCGGCCAGCAAGGCTGCTGTGCATCATCTGACGCGTGCACTGGCGATGAAGCTTGCGAGTGACGGCATTACGGTGAATGCGATCGCGCCAGGTCCGTTCGAAAGCAAGATGATGGCGGTGACGCTCGACCGCTTCCGCGACGCCATCATTGCCTCGTGCCCGCTCGGCCGCATCGGCGAACCGGAAGACATGGCTGGCACCGCGATCTTCCTCGCGTCGCGCGCCGGCGCTTACATCACCGGCGCCGTGCTACCCGTCGACGGCGGCATCTCGACACGGTGAGCGCGGGGCTTCACTGTTGTCGCCGCGGCGGCGCTCCCTTCGGGCGTCCCTGAGCCTTCTCGCGCGCCGCGGCGATGACCGTCACCGGTACCGGGTCCCAGCGCGCGGCGCCCTTGCGGAACAGGCCGGGCAGCAAGGCTTTGAACAGGAACACCCAGCGCAGCGATTTTGGCACGGTCATCTCGTGGCGCTTCTTTTCGATGCACTCGAACACGGCGTCGGAGATCACGCTCGGTGGATATTTCTTGCCCTGATAGCGCACCGGCGTTTCGGACGCGGCTTTGTCCCAGATCTCGGTATCGATCGGGCCGACGTGAATGACGGCCGGATGAATGTTCGAGCCGGCGAGATCGAGCCACAAGCCTTCGGTGAATCCAGTGAGCGCGAACTTTGAGGCGGCGTAGACGGTTTCGCGCGGCGGGGGGATCTTACCCGCGCCCGAAGAGATGTTGATGACGTAGCCCTCGCCCTGGCGCAGCATCGCCGGAAGCGCGGCGACGGTCAGATACGCCGGCGCCAGAAAATTCACGCGCATCGTGTAGTCGACGTCCTCGGGCGTCACGTCGAAGAATTGTTTGTGTTTCGGAATGCCGGCGTTGTTGACCAGGATGTCGAGCCGACCGAATCGTTCGACGGCGCGTGCTACGACTGCTTCGGCGAACGCGCGCTCGGCGAGGTCGCCGACACATGGCTCCACCTCGACGCCCATCGCACGGCACTGTGCGGCAACCTCTTCCAAGAGTCCTGCGCGTCGTGCGGCGAGCACCACCTGCGCGCCACGACGCGCGAAGTCGAGGGCGATCTGCTTGCCGATTCCCGACGACGCGCCAGTGATCAGTGCGACTTTGCCGCGATAGTCCATCTTGCCGTCCCGCTCTGCCATCCCGCGATGACGTTCAAGCACAGGGCAGGAAGGTGAGTAAAGGAGCGTGAGCGAAGCGAGCTTCCCCCTTTGAAAAAGGGGGATTGAGGGGGATTTGCGATGCGCGCTCAAATCCACCCTGACCCTCCTTTGCTAAAGGAGGGAACCCTCGCTCGAAACGCGCTTCCTTCAGGACCGACAAGTTTGCTCGGCTTCCCGTTCAATTTCGGATTGAGGTTGGTTGGTTCCCAGTTGCCCGTGCGTCGACCGGTGGGTTAAAGGAAGGCGAGACAGAGGAGCGTGCATGGAGCGTGTCTGCGGGCCGGAGCGACTGGGTGGGCAGGGGCTGGATCCGAATCAAGACGAGTCGGGCGATCGCGCGATTCTCGCGTTGCTCACCGATCCCCACGTGTGCGAGCACATGGACCTGGCGATCACCTGCCGCGGCGACGCCTACGAAGTATGGGCGCAGCGCGGCATGATCCGTTTTCAGCGCCTGCTCGCCAACGGACATTTCGAGTACAAGGTGATCGAGCAGATCGGCGACAACCCGATCGCGGACCAGCGCCACACACCAATCGCGACGTGTGCCGAAGAATTGTCCGCCGCCGGCGCATCAGGACATCCGACCGAAGACGTCAATCATGCGTTCATCGAACCGTCGCAGGTCAGCTACCCGTACGCGTACGAACGCATCGCCCAACTGTTCGACAGCCCCAACGCGCCCGACATCGTGGTCAGCGCGAAAGCCTACGCGTTCGGGCTCCAAGCCGGCCAGCACGGTGCACTCGACATCGTGCAGTCGCGTGCGCCGCTGGCGTTCGCCGGGCCCGGCATCAGGCCCGGACTCTACGAGTCCGCGCCGCGCCACGTCGACATCGCCCCGACGGTGTGCCGACTGATGCGCTTTCCGCTGATCGACGGCAAGGACGCCACCGGCCGTACGGCGGACGAGCGCGGTGTCGCGGCCGATGTGTATCTGAAACGACAAGACGGGCGCGCGCTCGACGAGATCGTCGATGCGACAGCCAAACCCGAACGGGTCTACTTCGTCATCTTCGACGGCCTGAGCAACAGCGAGCTGCGCCACCTGCTCGATACCAACGATCCGATCATCACCAACTTGCACCGGCTCCTCGATCGCAGCGCGCGCTTCGTCTACGGCTCGACGGTGAACTTTCCGTCGATCACCTGGCCGAGTCACAGCACCATCTTCACCGGCGCATACTGCGGCCATCACGACATCGTGAACCCGAGTTACTACGACCGCGCCACGCGCCAACCGCTCGCGCCACAAGGCCAGGGTGTGCAAACCGAACGCTACCTCGGCGACGGCGTCGAGACGCTGTACGAGGCGTTCCATCGCGTGCTCGGTCCCGCGGCGTTCACAGCGAACATCCACGAGCCGCAGGGACGTGGCGCCGATCACGCCGCGCTGGAGCGGCGCATCGTCGGCCCGCGCGATCGCTTGAAGGCGCTCACCGCCGAGTTTGGCGAAGCGATTCATCCACGCTACCTCGCCGACGGCCACGAAGGGGTCCATCGCGAAGCCGTGCTCGACGCCCGCGGCATGGCGCAGCTCACCGTGCTCTTCGACGACCCGTCGCACCCGCTGCCGGTGCTGGTTGCGCACGAGTTCGCGTTGCCCGACGGCGCCGGTCACCACTACGGCCCGCACGGTGACGGTCTCCGCACCGCGATTGCCGAAACCGACAAGCGCCTCGGTCAGGTCCTCGACATGCTGGAGACGAAGGGCCTCTTCGATTCGACACTGTTCGTTTTCACCAGCGATCACGGCATGGCGGCGCAGGACGTGAGCTTGCGCGCCAACCCCGCGCGTCATCTCGAACGCATCGGCATGAAGGCGGTTACCGGCGAGCCGATGATCTGGTTGCGTGACCTCGCGGTCGAAGTCGAACCGGCGCCCGACGGCCGCACCGCACGGGTTACTGTGCTCGATAACGACGCGGATCTATCCGGCGAGCGGCCGCCGATAGGGAACGCCGAGGTGATTGTCCACACGCGTCCGGACCACGTCATCGCACGCTTGCAGACCACCGACGCCGGGGTCGTGGGTTTCGCCACGCCGCCCGACATCGAGCCGTCGGCCATCGCCCTGTCCGTTCGTCACCCCGACTATAACCCGCGCCATCTGCGCCTCGACGGCACGCGCATCGGGATCGACCTGCGCGAACAGTTGTACGGGAACCGCACTGGTTGACGAACAATCAAAGCGTCGAGAGAGTCGCAACACATTGGGAGAGTCGCAACGCATTGGGAGAGCCGTATGACCCAGCGCAAACCTGCCGGGCAATCGTGGGAGTCGTGGATCGAACAACAGATCCGCGCAGCGCAGCAAGACGGACAGTTTGACAGTCTATCGGGCAAGGGGAAGCCGATTCCCGGGCTCGACGGTCCGCACGATCCGTTGTGGTGGGTGAAGGATCTTGTGCGACGCGAGAAGGTCTCCGAGGTCCCCGCTGCGATGGCGATCAGAGTGAAAGTCGAGCGCGAGATCGAGAAGCTGTGGACGCTCACCCGCGAAGAGGACGTGCACGCTTGTATCGCCGCGCTCAGCCTTGAAATCGCCAAGGTCAACCGTACGACGACGTCTGGACCGCCGACGAGTCTCGGCCTGCTCGACGCGGAAGTAATCGTGCGCCAATGGCGCGAACGGCGACCATCGACGCGCTAGCTTTCGTTGCCGAACACGGCGTCGTGCTCGAATCGGCGCGCGGGCCGGTGCCGAATCTGGCGGAACTAATCGCCGGCGAACCGATTCGCGGCAGTTGGTGGGGGCATCCACGCGGCAACGCTATCCACAACGCGACCTGTGCGATGCGCGATTCACCCGACGTGCTGGTGTGCCGCCTGGTCGGCGGCAAGATCACCTACGTCCACCGCCGGCTGTGGCCGGCACTGGTGCGGTTGGCGTCGCAGTTCAAGCCGGCGCAACTCGCCGCGATTCGTGAAGAGCATACTGCGAGCGGCAAGCACCGCATCGTCACCACCGCGTTCCCCCGCTGGGTGACGCCAGAGATCCGCGCGGCAGCCGCACGATTGTCAGAAGAAGAGGCGAAGGAATTGTTGGGCGCGGCTATTTCTTGAGCGCGTCGTCGATGCGTGTGAGCGCCTCGTCGATGTCGGCCGTCGACACGTCGAGATGGGTCACCGCGCGGAACACCTGCGCACTGACCGGATTCATCAGCAGGTGACGAGCGTTCACCGCGTGCAGGAACCGCATCGTGTCGTCGACGTGGAAGAGCACGATGTTGGTCTCCGGCGCCGGATCGACTACGAGTCCAAGCCGCGTCAACCCGTCCGCCAAGCGGCGCGCATTGCTGTGATCGTCGGCGAGTCGGTCGACATGGTGTTCCAGCGCGTACAAACCTGCCGCGGCGAGGATGCCCGCTTGCCGCATGCCGCCGCCGTACATTTTGCGAAAACGGTGGACACGGTCGATGATCTCGGCCGAGCCACACACTAGCGAGCCGATCGGCGCGCCGAGGCCTTTCGATAGGCAGAACGACACCGTGTCGAATGGTTCGGCCCATCGCGCCGCGGGGATGCCAGTCGCTGCCACTGCGTTGAACAGGCGTGCGCCGTCGAGGTGCAACTTCAAGCCGTGTGGGCGCGCGGCCGCGACCACGCGTTGGAGTTGCTCGAAGGGGAACACCCGACCACCCGCGGCGTTGTGGGTGTTCTCGATCGCCACCATCGTCGTCGGCGCATAGTGATGATCGCCCGGGGTGACGGCGCTGCGGACATCGTCCGCGTCGAAGACGCCGTGGCTTCCGATGGTGCGGATCTGCACGCCGGCCAGCGCGGCCGCGGCGCCCGACTCGTATCGCAGAATGTGTGCGCCGTCGCTCGCCAGCATCACGTCGCCGTGATGGGTCAGCGCGCGGATCGCCAGTTGATTCGCCATCGTGCCCGAGGGCACGAACAGCGCGGCCGCTTTGCCGAGCCGCTGCGCCGCGACCCGTTGTAGCTCGTTCACGGTGGGATCTTCGCCGTAGACATCGTCCCCGACCTCGGCCCCGGCCATGGCCGCGCGCATCGCCGGCGTCGGCTTGGTCACCGTGTCGCTGCGCAGGTCGATCGGTTTCATCGTGCGCGGATCACTTGCCGCCGGCTAGCTTCCACTCGCCCTGGTCTTGCCGCAGCGTCTTGGTGATCCGAACCGAAGCGTGCATCGGGCGGCCGGTCTTGGCGTCGGCGAAGTCGTCGGTGCGAGTGTAGCTGACCACCGCCTCATCACCGACGACGGCGATGTCAACATTTTCGATTGCGACCTTGAGGTCACGGACATTTTCGAAATAGCGCTGTTGGGCGGCTCGTTGCTCGGCAGTGAACTGCGAGTGCAACGCCGCGAGGGCATCGAGTTCATGGGCCTCGGTGGCGCGGCGATAGTGTTCGATCACGTCGCGGATCTGCGCTTCGGGAGGGATCTGGGCATAGGCCGCCACCGGCGCCAGGGCCGCGAGCCAGCGCGGCAGCGACGAATGCGGCGCGCTGGCCGCCGGCTTACCGTCGGAGCCCGCCGCCGGCGATGCGCCACCGCCTTCGGCTTCGAGGAGCATCATGAGCGCATCTTCGTTGGTGTTGCGTTTGGCGAACAGGGCCTGCTTCTCGCTCTCGGTCACCGGCAGATTGAGCCGCGAGATGATTTCGAGCCCGACGCGGTTTTGCAGGTCGAGAAAGTCCCCCTCTTTGCCGCTGGTCGTGTACGACGCCTCGAGCACGCCGGTGGTGACGTCGACGACGTGGGTTTCGATTCGCAGCGTGCCGCCCTTGGAGACGAAGGTGCCCGACAACATCTTCTTGATGCCCAGCTGGGTCGCGGCCTCGACTTCGCTCAGGCCCTTGCGCGTGACCAGGAAGTCGAGGAACTCTTTCGAGTATACCTTCACCTGCGAGAGCTGGCTGAGCTGAGTGTTGAGGCCGTCGCGCAACGCTTCGCGCCGCCAATCGCTGGTCGTGTCCGCGGTCGGACTCTTGAAGAGCATGACGCCGAGGCCGACGGGGCCGTCTTGCGGTGCGGTCACCCTGACGGCTTCGTAGGGTGACCCGCTCGCACCGATCGCTGGTAAAGGTGCCGGCGTTAGCGGGGCGCTGCGCCGGTAGTAGACACCCGCAGCGACGACCGCAGCGACGCCGGCAAGCGCCGCGGCACCCATCGTCCATCGCCGCCGCGACGAACGAGTGGGGCCGGCGGTGGGCTCGGCGATCGATGTGTGTGGATCGAGCAGGTACGCATGCACTGGGTCGGAGATATTTTTGAGCTGCAACGAACCGAGATCGGTGAAGCGCGCGTCGAACTTGTTGCGCACCTGGCGGTAGACGGTGTCCGAGATGCAAATCGTTCCCGGGCGTGCCTGCGCTTCGAGGCGGGCCGCGACATTGATCGCGTCGCCGAAGGCCCGGCCGTCGCGCATCAACACGTCGCCGACATGTATGCCGATGCGGACTTGCAATTGGCCGTCGCTGGACTGCTCCTCGGTCAATCGGAGTTGAATCGCGATTGCCGCGCTCACCGCGGCAACGACGCTGTCGAAGGTGGCGAACAAGGCGTCACCGGCCACGGGCTCGGCGTGTCCGCCGGCTTCGCTCACAATACCTTGGGCGATCGCTTGCAGATGATGGACGGCGCGGGCGGTGCGCTCGTCATCCTCGCCCATCAACTTGCTGAAGCCGGTGACGTCAGCCAGCAAGACGGCGCACACGCGGCGAGTGAAGGAGTTGTCAGGTTCCATTGTCTTGGCGCCCTTGCGCAGGCAGGTCTACTCGAAGCACCGAGTGGAGTAAATCGGACGCACTTGCCGAAAGTTTGACAGGGATGGCCGGACTCTGAGATGGTCCGCGCGGTCTTCGATTCGCGCTTCGCCAGGAGGCTGCGACAGCTCACTTCGCTAAGCGGTGTCGTCACCGCGCCCGACGGCAGTGTCGATGTGGAGTTGCCGGGACCCACGGCCCCGGCCTTTTAGCGCACAACTGCGGCCCTCACGCATCAATCAATGGCGGCTGACCGGTGGCTTCGAGCACGCGCTGCCACACGGGACCTTGCGGGTCGAGTTGCCAACGGCCCGCTACTGCGACCGGGATGGGTACGTGGGTGAACTGCTGGTTCCAGAACCCCACCATCATGTTGGTGCGCCCGGCGATGCCGGCGTGGACAGCGTGCTGGCCGAGCGCGAGGCAAAACTCCGCGTCGATCGAGTTCGCCGGCTGACTGCGGATGCTGTAGCTCGGGTCGAGATAGCGGACGGTGACCTCCGCGCCCAGCGTAGCGAAGTGCTGCGCGATACGATCCTTCAAGAACACGCCGATGTCCTTGAGCTTGAGATTGCCGGACGCGTCGCGCTCGTCCTCGCCTGGCTGGCGCAGAAATTCTTGCCCCGCCCCTTCCGCGGCGACGATCACCGCGTGATGTTTGCGTTCGAGGCGGCTCTCCAACTCGCGCAACAAACCGTTCTCGCCGTCGAGGGCGAACGGCACCTCGGGGACCAGGCAGTAGTTCACGTCGCAGTTCGCGAGCGTGGCGTGCGCCGCAATGAAGCCGGCCTGCCGGCCCATCAGCTTCACCAGTCCGACGCCGTTCCATGCCCCCAGCGCTTCCTGATGCGCGCCGTTGATGACCATGCGCGCGGCTTCCACCGCGGTGGCGAAGCCGAAGCTCCGAGTGATCCATTGAATGTCGTTGTCGATGGTCTTCGGAATCCCGATCACACTGATGCGCTCGCCGCGGCGCGCGATCTCCTCGCTGAGCCCCGTCGCACCCTTCAGCGAGCCATCGCCGCCGATGACGAACAGAATCCCAACGCGCCGTCGCACCAGCGTGTCGACCATGTCGCCGATCGCCTGCGGTCCGCGCGAAGATCCCAGCACGGTGCCGCCAAACTCGTGAATGCGGTCGACCACTGCCGGCGTCAACGACAGCGGCTCTTGCGCGCCGCGCGCCAGGCCGGCGTAGCCGTAGCGAAAGCCGAGGACGCGCCCGACGCCGAAACTGTAGCTGAGGGTCAACACGATGGCGCGAATGACGTTGTTGATCCCCGGGCACAGCCCGCCACAGGTCACGATGCCGCAGGTGAGCGCCTTGGGATCAAAGAATACTTGCCGCCGCGGCCCGGCCGGTTCGAACGCCGGCGGTGACTGGCCGGATCGCAGGTAGGGCTCCAAGTCCGTCAAATCGGCGGAGAGCAGCACTCGATGGGCTTCGTCCGCAAACGGCATCGCGCCGCTGAGCAGCGCGCAGGGGAAGGTGCACGGGCCGAGTGTAGTGACGATCAATTCGTCAGCAGTCGGAAACGTCATGGGCGGACACTCATAGCACACTCGCCTCGCTCCGAAGAAAAGGAACCGCGGATGCACGCCGGACTAAACGTCCGTGGACCATCCGCGTAATCCGCGCAATCCGTTGTAAAACTTCTGGCGCGCTCGCTCCGTTGTTCGTTGTCGCGGCGGATGCTATCGCCGCGAGCGGTGATGCGGCCCCGATTGCACACGTTTGCCGACAGTGCCCGCTTCGGGCGGGGTCTCGCCACGCAACTGGGTGCGGAGTCGCCCGCGCTCGTCAAGGTTCACCGCTTTCCAGATGGCGAGACCCTGGTGCGCGTCGCCGCGCCGGTCGCACGCCATGCCGTGCTCGTTCGCTCGCTGTTCGATCCGAACGCGAAACTGATCGAGACCGTGCTCGCGGCCGACGCCTTGCGCCGCGCCGGTGCGCACATCGTGACGTTGGTGGCGCCGTACTTGCCGTACATGCGCCAAGACGCCGTCTTCCGTGCCGGCGAGCCGATCTCGCAACGCGTGATCGGCTCGTTGTTGCGGCGCGCGTTCGATCGTGTACTCACCATTGAGCCGCACTTGCACCGGACGCGGCGCCTCGCGGATACCTTCGGCCGCGGCGCGCGCGCGCTGTCCGCCGCGCCGGTGTTGGCCGAGTGGGTACGGCAGGCCGAGGGCGACATCCTGGTCGTCGGACCGGACAGCGAATCGGAGCCGTGGGTGCGGGCGATCGGGCGCGCCGCGCACCGGCCGTGGGTAGTCGGCTACAAACAACGGCTGGCCGATCGTTCGGTACGCATTCGCTTTCCGCCGCTCCCCGCGGCAACTCGCGCGGTGATTGTCGACGATATCGCCAGCAGCGGCGCAACGCTCGCCGCCGCCGCGCGCGCGCTGCGGCGCGCCGGTGTCCGCACGGTCGATGGGATCATCGTTCACGCGATCTTCGCGCCCGGCGCACTCGCGCGGATTCGCGCGGCCGGGGTACGCCAGATCGTCTCGTGTGACACCGTGCCGCACACGACCAATGGAATCGCGGTGGCGCCGCTGTTGGCCCGCGCGCTGACCGATCGCTGATCGCACGTCGCCCATCGTCGACGTGCCGGGTCGTGGATTTGCGATTCGCAATAGGCGATAAGCGATAGGCGATGTTCCGACTCAAGCATCTGCAGATCGACACGCTGAGTGAGCACGTGGTGTTCATTCACGAGGCGGCCGTGCGCGCCGGTAATCTCGGCTTGCAACCGCTCGATCGCGTGCACGTCGTCGGTGATGATCCGGCTGGCGGCCCGTCGCGTGAAGTCACCGGCATCCTCAACTTCTGCCGCGATGCGTTGGTGGCGCACGACGAGATCGGCTTGTCGGAAGTGGCCTTCCGCGACCTCGGCTTGCCCGACGGCGCCGGCGTGCGCGCCACCATTGCGCCGGCACTGCGCAGCGTCGACTTCGTGCGCCGCAAGTTGCGCGGCAATCGGCTCGACCGCGCGGCGTTCGACGCGATTCTCACCGACGTCGTGCAACACCGGTACTCAAAGGTCGAGCTGTCGATGTTCGTACTTGCCTGCGCGCTGCAGACGCTCGACCTCAGCGAGACCGTCGACCTGACGCGGGCGATGATCGCAGCCGGTACCACGCTCGACTTCGGGCCCGGGCCGATCGTCGACAAGCACTGCGTCGGCGGCGTTCCGGGGCATCGCACCACGATGGTGATCGTGCCGATCCTGGCCGCGCTCGGTCTGACTGTGCCGAAGACCTCGTCGCGGGCGATCACCAGCCCCGCCGGTACGGCCGATACGATGGGCGTGCTCGCCGAGGTGGCGCTCCCACCGGCACGCCTCCACCAAGTGGTTGAGCAAGCCGGCGCCTGCATCGCGTGGGGGGGCGCGCTCGATCTGGCGCCGGCCGACGACATCCTCATCACGGTCGAGCGTCCGATGGAGATCGACACCGAGGTGCAAATGGTGGCCTCGATCTTGTCGAAGAAGAAGACCGCCGGCGCTACGCATGCCCTGATCGACATTCCGGTCGGTCCGACGGCGAAGATCCGTTCCGTACCGGCGGCAGAGCGCTTGGAGCAACTATTTCGCGCCGTGGC
>JBGOUW010000221.1:0-7895 GCA_041477755.1 Binatia bacterium | reverse complement strand
GGTGGGCAATTTCATGTCATGGCGGAGGTGCACACGATGAAGATCGAGTTAGAGCCAATCGGGTTTGTCCGCGCGGCGCGCGATCAGGCGGAGGACGACAACTGGGGCGGGGTTGAATCGGCCATCGTGCTCACCGACAACTTCAATCCCGACTGCCTCCTAGGGATCGAGGAATTCTCGCACGCGGAGGTCATCTTCTATTTCGACCGGGTCGACGAACAAAAGGTCATCCGCGCCGCCCGGCATCCACGCAACAATCCAAACTGGCCACGCGTCGGCATCTTCGCCCAGCGCGGGAAGAACCGTCCCAACCGGATCGGCACGACCATCGTCCGCATCCTGCGTCGCGAAGGTCGCACGTTGCACGTCGCCGAACTGGATGCCATCGAAGGCACTCCCGTACTCGACATCAAGCCGGTGATGCGGGAGTTTCTCCCCCGCGAACCGGTGCGTCAGCCCGAGTGGTCGCGGGCGTTGATGGAGAAGTACTGGGCGACCGCGAGTGAGTGACTGAGGGCCGCGCGGCCTACCCGGTGTTCGCCAGCGGAGGGTCGTCGATATCCCGGACGGCCGTTCGTGCAGACCCAGCGCACGCAGTCGCCGCGCACGGCGGCACCAGAGCAGCAATCGTCTCGAATAATTTCTTGGTGTCGACCGGCTTGGTAACGTACCCATCCATGCCGGCGGCGAGACAGCGCTCCGCATCACCTTTCATGGCATGAGCGGTCATAGCGATGATGGGAACGTGCGGCCGACCAAGCGTGGCCTCGCGCCGACGAATCTCGGCGGTGGCCTCGATCCCGTCCATCTCGGGCATCTGTACGTCCATCATCACCAGGTCGAACGCTTCGCGGGCGAAGGCCGCCAACGCCTCGCGGCCGTTGTTGGCCACCACCACCGTATAGCCGCGCTTCTCCAGCAACCGCGCGGCCAGCCGCTGATTGACGGCGTTGTCCTCCGCCAGCAGGACGTGCAGGTGGCGAGGCGATGGCGCAGCCACCTCTGGGCGAACAGTGACCTGGGGCTCGGCGCGCGTGACGCTGCCCAATGCCAGCAGCAGGGCATCGAGCAGCTCGGACTGTCGGATGGGCTTGGTCAAGAAAGCCTCCACACCCAACTCGCGGCACCGCGCCGCTTCCCCGATCAAGTCCGCCGACGACAGCATCATGATGGTCGCGCCAGCCAGCTCCGGGGTGTGCTTGATCCGCTCGGCCAGTTCGAACCCGTCCATCTCGGGCATGTGCACATCGATGAGCACCAAGGGAAACGGCTTGCCCGCCGCCACGGCGTGCATCATGCACCCCAGAGCGGCGACGCCGCCGTCCACCGTCGTCGGACGCATCTGCCAATGGGTGAGCATCTCATTGAGGATGCGGCGGTTGGTGGCGTTGTCGTCGACCACCAATACGAGCAGGTCGCGGAGGTCGGTCGGCGCGACCCGGTGGCGCGCCAGCGGCTGCGCGGAGACCGGGCAACGGATTGTGAAGTGGAAAGTGCTACCTCGGCCGAGTTCGCCTTCCACCCAGATGCGCCACCCATCATTTCCACCAACCGCCGCGAGATGGTCAGGCCCAACCCTGTCCCACCGTACTTGCGCGTCGTGGAGCCGTCGGCCTGTTCGAATGCGTTGAAGATCGCCTGCTGCTTCTCCGTAGGGATGCCGATGCCGGTGTCGCGCACGGCAAACTCTAGGCAGACCTCGTCCTCGGTGAGCGCCTGGGTTGTAACCACCACCACCACTTCGCCGTGCTCGGTGAACTTGATGGCGTTTCCGACGAGGTTGGTCAGAACCTGCCGCAGCCTGTGGGGGTCCACCACGATCGCGGCGGGCACACCGGGCTGCACCTCGTAGGCCAGCTCCAGCCCCTTGAGGTGGGCGCGCAGCGACAGTGCCCGCATCGTGTCGCCGACGGCGCTGCGAAGATCGAACTCGACGGCATCAAGGTCGAGCTTGCCCGCCTCGATCTTGGAGAAGTCGAGCACGTCGTTGATCACCGTCATGAGCGCGTCGCCGGAGCAGGCGACCATTTGCAGATACTCGCGCTGTTCGGCGGTCAACTCAGTTTGCAGCGCCAGTTCGGTCATACCGATGATGCCGTTCATCGGCGTGCGGATCTCGTGACTCATGTTGGCGACGAACTCGCTCTTGGCGCGATTGGCGGCGTCCGCCGCATCCTTCGCCTTCGCCAGCGCCTGAAAGAGCTTGACGCGCTCGAGCGCCGCGCTCGCGATCGGGCCGAGGAGCAGCATCTCGTCCGCGATGTCTTGGCTGAAGCTGTGATTCCGCTCGGTGTGTCCGAGCAGCAGGCACCCGATGGTGCCTGCGCGGCCGATGAGGGGCAGGGCCAGCGCCGCCCGCAGCCCCAGCTCGCGGGTGAGCGGATCGTGCGCCGGCGACGATTCCGTCAGCTCGTTCTCGAAGACGGTCGTCCCTGACTCCCAAGCGCGTCGCAGGAGGCACTGCGGACCGCGGAGCGGCAGTCGCATCCCTTCCGCTGCCACCCCGTGCGCGCCCAGCACGACGAGATCGTCGCCGTCATGCACCAGCACGGCACCAGCGTTCAGCCGAAAGAGCGACGCGGCTTGCGCGCTGACCAGTTGCGCGATGCGCGCGGGATCGGTCTCGATATTGACGGCCGTCGCGAGTTCGGCCAGCCCGGCGCGCGAGCGTGCAACCAATTGCATTCCCTTGAACAGCCGGGAGTGCTCAATCAGGTTGGCTGCCTGCCGCGCCACGCCTTGGAGGATCGCGAGCGCCGTGTCATCAAAGCCGGGGGGCTGGTGCAGGCCGACGTGAATCGAACCGCGAACGCTCGCGCGCAGCGGGACGATGCCAATGGCGTACTCCTCGGCTTCCTCGAGCAGCGCGAGCGCTTCCGGCGTCGGCGCATCATCGCGCGTGCAATACGCCAATTGCCCGGTGGCGAGTACATCCCGAAACGGCGTCTTCTGCCGTTTGCCGCCGGCGCGTTTCTCCCCGAAGTAGTACTTCTGAAGGAATCGTTGATGGACGTGCGGGGGTGTGCCGCAGTCAGCCGTCGCCACGTAGCCACGCACTCGGTTGCTGTACAGGTAGATCGTCGCGCGGTCGCACGGCATGATCTCGACCGTCAGCCGGCAGATGCGGTCGAGGAGACTATTCAGGTCAAGCGTCGTGCCCGCTTGCTCCGCCACCTGCACTAGTGCGTCCGCAATACGACGTTCGCGCTCGAGCTTCGCGAGCCGAGCACCCATCGCCTCGGGGCTGAGCGGGGCGATCAACTCCGCATCGCTGCTGGGTTGGGTTTGCTCTTGTTCGGACATAGGCAGATTCCAGTCAGACATTGGGCCATCGCACCGTCAGGCATGAGTGAGAGCCGAGCTGCCTCAAACAGGCAGAGGCTGTCCCCTTGGTGGGGGAAACGTGTGTTGGCGACAGAGCCCGCAGGTGTCGCGCGAGTGCTCAATGTGTCCATTGGGGATGTCCGCTTCGGTGCTATCCCGGCGTCGCTGGCGTCGCGCGATCAACGCCGTGGTCCGTGAAAGGTGCGTCGGACGGGTTCGGGCCAGTCGTGCCACCGGCTCGCACCAGCATCTGGATCATCCCGAAGAGTTCAGCCGGCTGGATCGGCTTGGCGACATAACCGTCCATGCCCGCCGCCAGGCAGCGCTCGCGGTCGCCCTTCATCGCGTGCGCGGTCATGGCGATGATCGGAACGTGCCCGCCGGTGTGTTGTTCCCATGCGCGGATGGCCCCGGTGGCCTCGAGGCCGTCCATCTCGGGCATCTGTACGTCCATCAGGACCGCATCGAACGCTTCGCGCAGATAGGCATCCACGGCGATGCGTCCGTTGTCGGCCACGACCACGGTATGTCCCCGCTTCTCCAACAGGCGGACCGCGAGCTTCTGGTTCACAGCGTTATCTTCGGCCAGCAAGAAATGGAGGCCCGTGCGGATCGGGGCTAACGGAGTGCTGCCGGCCGAGGCCGGCACTCCGGTTGTTGCGGACGTGGCGGGCTGAACCCCCATCGATGCCGTGAAGTGGAAGGTGCTGCCTTTGCCAACCTCGCTCTCCACCCAGATGCGCCCGCCCATCAGCTCCGCTAGCTGTGATGAAATGGTGAGGCCGAGTCCGGTGCCACCGTAGCGACGGGTGATTGAGCCGTCGGCCTGTGCAAACGCTGCGAAGACCGTGCGTTGCTTGTCGGGCGGAATGCCGATGCCGGTATCCGCGACGGTGAAATGCAACCGGATCGATCCCGTCGCTTCCGGCTCCGCTTCCACGCCGACCACGATCGTACCCCGCTGAGTGAATTTGATCGCGTTGCTGACCAGGTTCACCACGACTTGCCGAAGCCGCAAGGAATCACCGACGAGCGCGTCGGCGACGTCGGGCGACACGCGACAGATCAATTCCAGGCCCTTCGCACGCGCCCGCACCTCGAACGGCCGGAGCGCGCTGACCACGGTATCGTGGAGGTTGAACTCGACGGCGGAGAGTTCGAGCCGGCGCGCTTCAATCTTCGAGAAGTCGAGAATGTCGTTGATGACGTGGAGCAGCGTGTCGGCGGAGTCGCGTGCCACTTGGACGTATTCGCGCTGCTCAGAGTTCAACGTGGTCTGCAGCGCCAGTTCGGTCATACCGATGATGCCATTCATCGGCGTGCGAATCTCGTGACTCATGTTGGCGAGAAACTCACTCTTCGCGCGGTTGGCTTCTTCGGCCGCCGTCAGCGCGGCTTCGTATTTCACTTCACCCTCGCGCAGCGCATCGTGCGCCTGGGCCAGCGTCCAGCGCAGCTGGAACTCCCGCCAGCGCTGCCACCCGCGCATCGCCGTGGTCGCGATGGCGATGCCGCTGGCGGCCGCGACGGTGGAGATGTTGTCGAAGAACGCCTGATTGGCCAACCCGCTCTCGGTCGCCAACGCGCCGAGGGCATAGACGGCCAGCACGCCCGCGCACATCACCGCCGTCCAGGCGGAGCGCCACGGCATGATCAGCGCGACGGTGAGCGGGAGTATACTGAGGGCCGCGGAGTACTGACTGGCCTCGCCGCCGGTGAGTACCTGCATCACGTGCATGAGCGTTCCCGCCACCGTCACGCAGATCAAGGCGAGCAACGGCGCCCGGCCGCGCCCGAAACGCGTCTCCAGCAACCCGACAACCGCAATCATGACCGCCGCGGTGCCAATGCGGAGGATCAGCGACAGACGGAAGATCTCCGGATGACGGACGTAGTCGAACAGGGCGAACCCCAGCACCAGCGGTACGCCGAAAAGACAAACCGTGCGCACCGCGCGTTCGCTGATCGCGTCGCTCTCCTCGTCGTAGGCCGCCCGCATCCGCTCGGGATCGGCGACAGGCACAACGGTCCTCATAAGCGATGGAACTGAGCGAGACGCATGCCGCGGGACTCCGCAGTATTTTCGGAGCGCGCGGCCCCCGGGACGCGACGGTCTCTTACCGAAGGGCCAGAAATCGCCTGTTTTCTGACGCCCGCAAGATCTCGGGCCCAGGACCGGCTCAAGTCCCAGCAGCGGCTAGGTAGATGCGAACACGACGGGCATGCGGACGATCCCGTTCATGATTGTGGAGCGCAACGGCTCGACCTCACCGGCCGGCTCGAAGTCCGGGAAGCGTGCGAGCAACTCCTCGAAGAGCACGCACCCCTCGAGTTGAGCGAGGTTGGCGCCCAGGCACGAATGCGGTCCGATGCCGAACGACAGGTGGCCCGGATCCGCGACCCGGGTCACGTCGAACCGGTTGGCCGTCGGCCCCCACACCTCTTCGTCACGATTTGCCGAGGCGTACAGGAGGACGACGTAGTCGCCCGCGGCAATCCGTTGGCCCCGAATCGTCGTGTCCTGTGTGGCGGTGCGGCCAAACGTCTTGACGGGCGTCACCCAACGGAGCATCTCGTCGACGGCGCGTGGCAACAACGCCGGGTTGGCCACGAGCTTGCGGCGCTCGTCGGGACATTGCATCAGCGCCCGCGCGCCTCCGGAGATGAGATTGCGCGTCGTCTCGTTGCCGGCGACGAGCAACGTCAGGCAGAACATGAGGACCTCGTCGTCGGCAAGGCGCTCGCCATCGACTTCAGCGAATGCCAGCGCAGAGATGAGATCTTGTCGTGGGGCGCGGCGGCGTGCTTCGAGCTCACGCAGGAAGTAGCCGAAGAGCTCCTGCACCGTCGCCATCGTCGACATCACCCCGAGATCTGCTCCGGCAATGATCGCGTCGGACCATCGTTTGAACTCAGCACGATCCTGCTTCGGCACGCCGAGCATCTCGGCGATGACGAGCAACGGAAGCGGTACCGCGACATGCTCGATGAAGTCGACCGGCACGCCGGACGGCACCGCGTCGAGGCTCTCCCGCGCATACATACGGATGCGTGGCTCGAGCTCCTTGACCATGCGCGGCGTGAACGCCTTACTCACCAGGCGGCGGTAGCGCAGGTGCGCCGGCGGATCCATGTAGATGATGGATGGCGGCTGATCCGGCATGGTGCCATCGCGCATCGGATCCTTCACCAGCACCCCTTGCCCCGAGCAGAACAGGTGCGCGTTTCGCGACACGTGATCGATGTCCGCATACTTCGTGAGCGCCCAGAAGCCAGCGCGCTCGCACCAGTACACCGGGGCTTCGGTTCGGAGGCGCCGGTAGGCGGTCTCGACGTCGTCGAGGTAGAAGTCGGGATCGTCGACCGCATAGGATGGAAGTGACACGGTGGCTCCAGTCGTTGACAAACGGCAATGACACACGTTGATTGGCGCATGTCAATGAAATCGGACACAGGGAATGTCCGTCCGGCGCTCACCGCACCGCCGTGGAAGCAATACCCGTACGTACTGTCACCGTCCGATCCTCAGCTCACGTTTCCCGCAGCCGAAGGAGACCAGGGCGCTGATGGCAACACCTACTATCTGGCCGGCCGGCTGAAAGGTTCACGGAGCCAGCGCGAGTGGGCCTACTTCGTTGTCTTCACCTTCAACAACGTGGGCGGCTGGCTGCGCTCGGATTTCTACACGTTTGCGCTCTTCGATCTTGCTGACGGAAATTTCGCAACCTATTCGGAGCACGACCTGCCCCGCCCTGGCCGCCTCCGGCGTGCCTATAAGCTCTCAGTCGCCGCGGGACATCTGGATGTCGTGTTCGCATCGGCGTTCGGACCATGTCAGTGGACGACGCGGCGGCGAGCTGACGGTTCGCTTGAACCGTTCGCGTATCATCTCCAGCTTCGCGGTCGTGACGCGCAAGGCAAGATGATGCGCCTCGACATCGACGCCGATCCCGGAAAGCCACCGCTGCCCGTGGGCGGTGCAGAGTACGCCGGAGTGAAGACCTGTTTGGGGCAATACGGTACGCACTCCTACTTTCAGAGCAACGTCCGGGCGGCGGGCACGCTGGTGTGGGGCGACGTTCAGGAAGAGGTGGAGGGCGACGCCGGCTGGATCGATCGGCAGTGGACGCCACGCCACCTGGGCGTCCACCAAGGCCTGCGAAGCCGGCGCTATCGCCACGAGTGGCGCCAGCTGCATCTGGACAACGGAGTCGAGCTGAGTGTGTGGATGCAGGTCGACCGCCGTCGCCACAATCGCCTGATCCCGTTCTCGGGCGTGACGATTGCGGGTCCCGCGGGCGAAGTGATGGCGACCAGCGAGTTCGATGTCGAGCGCCTGACGTTCGTGCGTGACCCCGGATTGATCCGCCCGCGTTTTTCCCTCACCCGCGCCGCAAAGTATTTCACCGACTGTTATCGGCTGCGCATCCCCGCGTGCGAACTCGACATCCACTCTGAACCGCTCGTCGCCGCCCCCGCGCACGCCTTTCCGATCGAGTACTGGAGCGGCCCGACTCGGCTGCGTGGAACGATGCAGGGGCGCGAGGTGACGGGCTTCGGCTTCCACGAGC
>JBGOUW010000379.1:0-4961 GCA_041477755.1 Binatia bacterium | reverse complement strand
TCCTCTCGCCCGACGGCAAAGATGTGGTCGAGTCGTTCCACTTCGGCCGCCAGACGGTGAACGAAGGTCTATGCCTGGCCGACTACACGCTGCCGCGTGGCGATCGGCCCGACTATGTCTGCCTGCTCACCACCACCGTCGGCCCCGGCGTGCGCCAGCTCGCCGAAGAGTGGAAGAATGCCGGGCAGTACCTGCGCTCGCACATTCTGCAGATCCTCGCGCTCGAAGGCGCGGAAGCGTTCGCCGAGCTGCTGCACCAGAAGATCCGCGAGATGTGGGGATTCGCGGACGCATCGGGTACAACGACCAAAGATTTGTTCAAAGTGAAGTATCGCGGCATTCGCGTGTCGTTCGGCTATCCCGCGTGTCCGCGGCTGGAAGATCAGGAGCAGTTGTTCCGCCTGCTCGAAGTCACCAAGTCCATCGGCGTCGAGCTGACCGAAGGCTACATGATGGACCCGGAAGGTTCGGTCAGCGCACTCGTGTTCCATCACCCCGACGCGAAGTACTTCTCGCTCACGCCCGACGATACCGAGCGGTTGGAACGCCAGCTCGACGACGAGGAGCAGGCGGGCGCCGCGGCCCCCTGACAGATCCTCTCCGCGCTCGGTGGCGCTTGAGCTTTCGGGCCGACGGTCGTAGTCTGCTTCGCGCGTGGGGAAGCGACGGTATCGCCGCAGGGAGCGCAGCTTGCATGATCGCCTCACCGAGCATCTGACTATGGTTGAAGCGGAGCGTGCGCGCGCCTTCCCTAACGAAGGGGTGATTCGCCACTGGGAGAAGGAAATGCGGGCATTCCAGACCGGCATCAGCCGTGCCCGCAAGCGCCTCAGGAGAAAGACATGAAGTCGGCACGACGAAAAGCAGCGCCCGAAATGGTGCGCACGACAGAGATCCTGCTCCGCGAACTTCGCGAGGAATGCGAGAGCGTGGTGCAACTGATTCGGCGTCTGGAAACCGGTACGAAGTCCTCACGAGAGCGCGATGACATCTTGGGCGAACTCAGCGCCGCCGTCCTGCACCTGCACACCCACACGGACGGTCTCGACGAGTTCTTGTGCGAGACGGAGTAGCGATCGAAAGCGGATCGGAAGGTTCGGTCAGAACGCTCGTGTTCCATCAGCTCGACGCGAAGTACTTCTCGCTCACGCCCGACGATACCGAACGGCTGGAGCGCCAACTCGACGAGGAGGAGCAAGCGGGCGCTGCGCCATGAAGACACGAACGATGCCCGAGTGAACTTCCCTCGCTCGCATCACCAGCGGGCGAGGGGAGGGGCGAGCCTTCGAGCGCGTGGACGAGTCCGCTGCTCTCTGTCGCTACTGATCAGCCGTCCAATAGTACACGACCCCGGGTGGCTGCGGGAAGGCGAAATATTCGGTCTTGCGGGCGTCACCCTCCGGAGAAGTTGACCGGAAAATCTGCGGGGCCGTTCGAACCTCACGTTCGCTGAATGGGCAGGGATTTGAATACGACGAGAAGTACTTGGGTGGCGGAGCTGGCTTCGTTGGCGCTACGAACGCCTTCTGCTCAAGACTGGCTGCAAAGGCATCGATAGCGTCCGGCGGAAGGCGAAATCGAGCACAACAGTCGTTCGTGTCGATGTCGTGCACCTCGACGATCTCGCGGGCTGTACGCGGGATATACGCCGGAACCCAACTCTTCGCGGTCTGAGCGTCCTGGCAGGAAGCGAATGTCGAGGATTGAAGATCAAGCTTGGTGTATGCGTCGATCCCAAAGAATCGCGGCGATCGTGGCTGCAATGACGAGGATAGCGGCAACGAGAAGCTTTCTCATTCTATTCGCACGCGGACATCCAGGTACCGACGGAGCGGCCGACTTCAACCTGCAACGCGACGTAAGGCCGTCTCGACGATCTGCGGAAGGTCGAGCGGCATGAAGAACTTGTCAGGGTAGAGGTAGTCCTCGCCGGATTCGTCGATCACGCGAACCAGACCGTGCACCGCGGCGTTGGCATCCGGCAGCGCGCGGTAGATCTTGCGCAACTCCAGAGAGGCGGGGTAGCCCGTATTTCGAACGCAAACGACGAAACGCTTTTTCCTTGCGGTTGTCGGCGGCATGCTCACTCCTCCGCCACCCGGTTCACCAAATTTTCCAGCATCTCCTGTCGCCCCGATCGGGGTTGTGGCTCGACGCGGTTCTCGATCACGTGCTCAGACAGATCGGCGAGAGTCTTCTTGCCGGCGAGGATGTCGCCGCCGAGCGCGTTGCCCCAGCCCGCGTACCGTTCGTTGACGAAGTCGGCGAGGCTACCGTCCTCGATCAGCCGGGCGGCGCGCAGGAGACTGCGGGCTACCGTGTCGATGCCGCCGATGTGGGCGTGGAAGAGATCCTCGGGATCGAGACTCTGCCGCCGCAGTTTGGCGTCGAAGTTGAATCCACCTGTGGTCACGCCGCCAGCCTGGAGAATCGTGTAGAGGGCGAGCGTGATGTCGTCGGCACTGTTGGGAAACTGATCGGTGTCCCAGCCGAGCTGTGGATCGCCGCGGTTGATGTCGACGCTGCCGAGGAGGTCGTTGGCCGCCGCATAGGCGAGCTCGTGCTGAAAGCTGTGGCCGGCCAGCGTCGCGTGATTGACCTCGATGTTGAGCTTGATCTCGCGCTCGAGTCCGAACTTGCGCAGGAAGGCGTGCACGGCCGCGGCATCATGGTCGTACTGGTGCTTCGTTGGCTCCATCGGTTTAGGCTCGATGAGAATCGTCCCGGAGAAACCGATCCGGTGCTTGTGCTCGACCACCAGCCGCATGAAGCGGCCGAGCTGCTCGCTTTCGCGGCGCAGGTCGGTGTTGAGCAGCGTGTCGTAGCCCTCACGCCCGCCCCACAGCACGTAATTCGCGCCGTCGAGTCGATGCGTGACGTCGAGCGCCTGCTTCACCTGCGCGGCCGCGTAGGCAAAGACGTCCGGGTCCGGGTTGGTGGCGGCACCGGCGGCGTAGCGCGGATGACTGAACAAGTTGGCCGTGCCCCACAGCACCTTGACGCCGGTGCGCTGCATCGCGGTTCCGATGCGCTCCGCCATCCGATCGAGATTGGCATTGGTCTCGCGCAAGGTCGCGCCTTCTGGGGCGACGTCGCGGTCGTGAAAGGTGAAGAACGGCGTACCGAGTTTGGCGAAGAATTCGAAGGCGACTTCCGTCTTGCGCTCCGCCAGTGTCATGGGCTCGCCCGCGCCGAACCACGGGCGGTCGAAGACATCGGCGCCGAACATATCGGCACCCGCCCAACAGAACGTGTGCCAGTAACACACCGCGAAGCGGAGATGGTCCTCCATCCGCTTGCCCAACACCACGCGGTCGCGGTCGTAGTAGCGGAAAGCGAGTGGGTTCACGCTCTGCGTGCCCTCGTAGCGGATGACGTCGATGCGCGGGAAAAATGGTTCAGCCATGACGGCCGGTCTCGTACTACGCGGCACAGTTCGGAGTCAAAGATCACTCGCGCCGTTCGCCGCGGATTTCAGATGTCGTCCATGTCGCCCGGGACCCATTGCCACTTGTCGAGTTGCCACACCTCGGGAGACGCACCCCCGGGCCACAGGTAGATCTCGGACGGGACTCGCACAAAGCCACCGGCGTGGAAGAGTCTCCAATGCCGCCACCGCGGCGGCGCCGAAAACTTGAGATAAGCGCAGCCGGCATCGCGCGCGGTCTTGATGACGTGCAGCAGCATCGCACCCCCGACGTGGGGCGATGAACTGGGCGCCACAAATTCCATCAACCACGCCGCGTCGGGGTCGACGCGTAACACGTAGTAACCAATCACTTCGCCGCCGACGCTGGCGGCAAAGGCGACGTAGCTCCGCAGCGGGTGGTCGACGTAACGCCAGTTGAGGAAGTCGCTATCGTGCGGCGACCAGAAGCCGTCCCATGACATGCAGCGCAGCGTGATGTTGTCGAATGTAGAGTCGAACCGGCGCACTTCGTCGAAGGCAACTCCGCGCTGCCCCCTGAGCAACGCCGTGCGCCACAGCGTCAAGGCCGCATCGGTCACCGCTCCGCTCACCACCGCCGGCAAGGCCGGCCAGCCGCGTCCGGCCAGATAGCCCGTCATCTTCAACATCAATACGGCTTTCGGCACCGGTCCGACGATGCGCTCACCGCGGCCACGCTTGATGCCAGCGCCGCGGGACTTCTCGTTCGGCCAGCTCAATGCGATGATCGAATCCCACGGGTGCGAACGGCGCACTTCCGCGCGCAGTCCCCCAATTCCCTGGCGTTGCCAACCTGGCGCGATGACCCAGTCACCGGCCAGAACCCCCTGCGCCGGCTCTGCCCCGCGCGCCATCGGCCACGGCCACGAGGCCGTACTGCCGATGAGCCGTCGGCTGGCGCGGTCAACAGTCACCCAGCAACGAGCGGTTCCACACGGGTTACGCCGGTAGAGCCAGTCATACTGCGCACGGGTGTGTTTGAAGCCAAAGCTCTCATTGACGAGTTCGTAAATCCCGTCGAACTCCGCCGGCGTTGCCCGTCGGATATCGAAACGCGGATGGGTCGATTCGAGTGGCACCGGAGCGTGTAGCCACTCGTCGAAGCGATCGACGCGCGAACCGAAGACGCCTCGCTCAACGTCGATGGGTCGGTCAGCAGCCACAATCGGCAACCCCGCGGTTCACGACGTCAGCTGCCGGAGAATGGTGGCGGAATCGAAATAAACGCGCTCGCAGATCAAGCCGGTCGCGTCGAAGATGAAGAATGCCGTCATGCGGCAACGAAATGATCGCCCGGTGGGCTCGATCCCAAGCAGCGGACCCTTGTGCGTGCCGAGCAGCCAAAACTCCACGATCACAGCGTCCTCGGCATGACGCAGAGAGATCAGTTCATTGCGCTGGTCGGGAAAGGCAGTGCGACTCTCGCGGAAGTAGGCCTGCACCTCCGCTAGACCATCGTAGATCCGATCGGTGGCGATGATCTCGTAGCGCGGATGCGAGAACGTGGCGATCG
>JBGOUW010000203.1:0-8272 GCA_041477755.1 Binatia bacterium | reverse complement strand
TGCGCCGTGATCTCGGCCGCATCGACCGCCGCCTGTTCGAAGCCGGCAAGCTCGGCCGGCAAGAGTCACCGAGCCGTCTCCGTTGACACTACGCGCTCCGGGCTGGTATCCGACGATTAACACTTGTTCACCTCCGATCCTTCTCCCAGGGGGAGCGGGAATTCACGAATGGACTCGAACACCACCCCACTCCCAAACAACGCGCCGTCACCGACGATGGGCGCCGCACTGCGCGCTCGCGCGGACGACAGTGGCGATTGGACATTTTTGCGCTTCGAAGATCAGGCGTGGACCTTTGCCGACACCTATCGCGAGTCGTGCCGCTACGCGAACCTCTTCCTCCAGCTTCGCGATGCGACGCGGCCGTTCCACGTCGGCGTGCTGATGGACAATCTCCCAGAGTTCGTCTTCACCCAGAGCGGCTGCGCGCTGGCGGGCGCGGCGCTCATCGGCCTCAACACCCCCCGTACCGGCGAGTTCCTCGCGCGCGACATCGCCTACGCCGACTGCCAGCTCATCGTCGTCGAGCCGCGCTATGCCGAGCAGTTGGATGCGGCGTTGCAGAGCGATTCACAATTGCGGGCTGCGGTGTTGGTCGCCGGCACCGGATCGGGACCGTGGCGCGGTCTCGACGAAGCCCTGGCCACGGTCTCGGCTGACGATCCAGATGTCCCGGTTGAACCGACGGACCTCTTGATGATCATCTTCACCTCCGGCACCACCAAAGCACCGAAGGGCGTGCTCAACAGCCACGGAAGATTGATGATGCTGGGCTGGGGCGCATCGCTGCACATGTGTCACTTCACGCCGGACGATACGGTCTACTGTGCAATGCCGCTGTATCACGCCAACGCGCAGATCCTCGCGCTGATTCCCGCACTCTCGGCGGGCGGTGGCATTGCCCTCGCCCGCCGTTTCAGCAAAACCAACTTCCTCGCCGATGTCCGCCGGTATCGCACTACGCTTTTCAACTACGTCGGGACACCGTTCGCCTACATCATGGACACGCCCGTGCGGCCTGACGATGCGGAGAATCCGCTGCGTCTGGCGTACGGCAACGAAGCACCCCGGCAATACATTGAAGCGTTCGCGCAGCGCTTCGGCTGTGAGGTGATCGACGGCTACGGCGCCAGCGAAGTCGGTGTCGGCTTCTCACGCCAAGCGGGCGACCCCGTGCGCAGCCTCGGGCGTGCCGAGGGCGTGAAGATTCTCGACGAGCAAGGCAACGAGTGCCCGACGGCGCGCTTCGATGAGACCGGGCACCTGCTCAATGCCGAACAAGCGGTCGGAGAGATCGTCAACACCGGCGGCGTGTTCCTGTTCGAAGGGTACTACAAGGATGAGGCGTCGACCCGCGAACGCACGCGCGACGGCTGGTTCCACACCGGCGACTTGGGCTACCGCGACACCGACGGCTTCATCTACTTCGCCGGGCGCGACGCCGAGTGGCTGCGCGTCGGCGGCGAGAATTTTCTTGGACGCCCGATCGAAGAGAGCCTCACCCAGTTCCCCGACGTAATGCTGGCCAGTGTGTACGGCGTGCCCGACCCCGAAGCCGGTGATCAGGTCATGGCCACCCTGCTGCTGCAGACCGGCACCAACTTCGATCCCGCAGCGTTCACGCAATTCGTTGACGGCGCGGCGAACCTGCCGCCGCGCTGGCGGCCGACCTTTGTACGCGTAGCGAAGGAAGTTGCCGTCACCCACACCAACAAAGTGTTGAAGCGCGTGCTCAAACGCGACAAGTTTCTCGTCGACCGACTCGCCGACCCGGTGTATTGGCGACCACGGGGTGCGAACGAGTTTCGCCCGTTTACACGCGATGACCTCAGTGTGCTCCGCGAGCGGTTCGCGCAGGCGGGGCACGCGGATCGATTGGAGGAGTAGGGCAAAGGAGCGCAGGCTGAAGCCTGCGGCTACACGCCCGACGAGTGGCGTAGCCGCGCCCGTTAGGGTGCGTCCGAGATGACGACGATGACCAAACAGCGCAAGACCCCACACGGACTCTCGTTTGCGCCGACGAAAATCGGCGTGCTCATCGATCTCGACATGGGGACGAAGGACGATTTTCTCGCCACGCTGCGCTTCGCCTTCGACGAAGCGTACGAGCAGGGCGTGATCACCCGGCCCGTCGAGTTGCTCGTGAAGGAAGCCATCGGCCTACCGCGTCTCGAAGCCAAGAACACCATCGACGGCTACCTCGACCTCGTGAACCAGGGCGTGTTGTGCACGATCGGCCCGTTGATCACCGATAACTCGCTCGCGCTCGCGCCCGTGATCAATGCGACCGGCGTACCCGCGATCACGTGGACCGGTACCGATCGCTACTTCGGCGAGTACTGCTTCAATCTCGGCAACGGCGGCCTCGCCGAGGAAGCCGCGATCATGGCAACGTGGATCCGCAACTCTGGCTACAAGACCGTCGGCATGATCCACGAGATCAGTCCTGGCGGCGTCGAATACGTGTCGAACTTCCGCTACTACGCGGCTCAGCAGCAGCTCGACGTTCTGATTGAAGCGTACACAACGCAGGTCCCTGACGATCTTGAAAACACGTTGCGGAAGATTCGCGACCAGCGGCCCGACTGTCTGGCCTATCTCGGCTACGGTTACCCGACCATCTTGATGGCGCCGATGTTCACGAGCTTGAACTGGAATCCGCCGCGCATCATGACCACCGCGTTTCAGTTCTGTTACGCGAGGCCCGAATGGATGGCCGCGCTCGAAGGCTGGCACGGCATTGATCAGATGTGTGAAGACAATCCGCGATTGCTGCCGCTGTTCGATCGCGTCGCTGCCAAGCTCGGCAAGCGCCGCGATCACACCGTGACCGCGCTCAGCTACGACACCGCCCGCCTGATCGCTGAGGGCCTCGCGCGGGCGAATCTGCTCACCCCCAAAGGCTTGAAGGAAGGCCTGGAAAAGGTACGCATGCTGCCCGCGGCCAACGGCGGCCCGCGCACCCACATGAGCCTGGGGCCGTACGACCACAAGGCGTACAAAGGCGACTGGTTGGTGATTCGGAAGATCGCGGGCGGCAAGACGGTGTTCGTCGCTTTGCACGAACCGGTGGACCACGCGCCGCGACCCTGAGAGATCAACCGAGCCCGTCTACTGCCGCGGCATCACTTGGTCGGGAAAGTTCGCCCGCAACAGCCCGACGCCAGGATACCGCTCGTCGAAGATGTGAATGTAGTCGAGGTGCAGCGCACGGACGTAGGCGACGAACTCCTCCGGCGAGTCGAACTCTCTGCCATGGTTGTACGGGTAGTTTCGGTAGTGAAGCGGGATCAGCACGTTGCTGAGCCGAGGATCGTAGAGCAGCGCGATCGAATTACCGAAGCCGGATGTGTACCCAATGCGCAAGTGCCCGCTTTGCGCGTAGTCGATCTGACGCAGGCCGTGCGGCCGATAGGGCCACACGTACGAGGTCGCTATCCGCAACTTCGTCCACTCGTCCCCGGGTGCCAACAGATTCTCGTACGCGTACGCAACGGTGAAGATGGCAATCGCGCCGCACAGCGCGGTGATCGCCACGGTGATCGAATGATCCGCGAGCCGGCCGCGCGCCGCGCCCGCCAATACCGCTGGGCTCAGGCAGGCGACAATTGGCGCGAAGAGGACGTAACGAGGCACCTGCGCGTGATCTGGAAACGTCGCAACGAGCACCGCCGTCACCAGCACCACGAAGCCCCACACGCTCCGCTCCCGCACCGGGAGGTACGCCCATAGCATCAACGACAGCAAGGTGCCGGCAAAAGCCACCACACCGCTGGCGCCGAAGGCGTCGTGGGTCATGTCCGGCTTGTAGTCGTGTTGCAGCCACGCGCGCGGAATCCACGGATGCGGCCACGCCGTCCGGGGCGACACGTTGCGATGGTCGGGATCGGATTCATAGGCAGCGGAAACCAGTGCCAAGACCGGACGTGTCCAGGCGGGGACTTCAAATGGAAACACCGGGTTTCCTCGCTCGATCCAGTTGCGCCCGTACCAGCCCGACGTGAACACCACTACGACCGCAAGCAGCAGGATCGCGCGCGGACGTGGCCGGCGCGGCGGACCCGCACGCCATACACACCACGCGGCAGCGGGCACCAAGATCAACAGGAAGTACACGCCGGAGTACTTCAGGCTGGCGGGGAGAATCGCCGCAGCCAAACCATAGTAGCCGTATTGCGGGTCGCGCCGCATCAGCGCGACACACTGCAAATACAGCGACAAGCACACCACCAGCGCCATATGGATGTCGACATAGAAGGCCAGCGACTGGCCGATCATCAACGGGATGCAGCACATACACCCGATCGTCGCCAGCCGCGGCAGCGGATCGCGACACCAGAGGCCGGCGAATCGGTACATCAGCGCGATAAGGGCCATCAGACACAAGCAGCCGGATACGTTCGTGGCGTTGAGCGATCCGGTCGCCGCCACCAAGAGCGCGACGATCGTCTCGGCACCCGCCGGGAACCAATGCGACTCGACCGGCGAGTCAACCCAGTACGGGTTGAGATGTTGCGCAATCCGCACCGCCGTCGGGATGTGGTACGCCACGTCATCCAACCAGCGCGCGATGTACGCGACGCCGTAGATCACGCAGCCGCCACAAATCAGCGCAATCGTGGAAACCTGCAACGCGGCGAGTGTCCTGAGGCCGGGAGTGAGCGTCCTGTGCTTCATCGTTCAATCCGTGCCAGACTATGCGTGATTCAACGCCGCGCCGTCAAAAGCATCCGCGGAATTCGCCTCAGCGCGCGAGAGTGATCCACTGAAAGTACCAAACGCTCCAGGCGATCAATCCGAACGAAACCCAACGATACACGCCGATGAACGCAAACGGCGCGATCACCGCGAGCAGCACCACGATGTAGTCCAGCGAAAAACGGTTGTAGCCCGGCTGGAGCCATCCCGTATTGTGGTAGAGCAAGTGGGCGGCAACGATGCAGGCAACCGGGACCAGCAATCTTCGCCGAGCGCGGTCACGCCACCACGCGGGCGCCGCCACTATCACGTAGAGCAGCAGAGGACTGGTCCACCAGAGGCCCGCGCCAAACGGATCATGGTGAACCCGCGTGACCGCTTCGCGTCGCTCGAACCACGGAAAGCCCAGCGTCATGTGCTCGATGTTGTCGGGGACAAAGCGCAGCCCGAACAATCCATGCGCGGCACGCTCGGCGATGAAATCGGTGCGCCCTATGTATATGTACTCGTAGCCCGAATCGAAGGGGTTGCCGAACTTCAGAGTGTTGAGGATCAGCGGAACGGCGAGTGTGAGCACGACCACCGGCATCGCGAGGGCAATCCGTCGCCGGCGTACGTCCGGCGGTAGATCCAGCGCGGCCCAAGCCAACGCGGCAAAATAGACGACGGTCAACGGCCGCGACCATACGGCAATCAACAACCCGATCGCGCCCATCCAGATGCGGCGCCGACCAAAATAGTCGAGCAGAAAGATGAGCAGGCCGATCTGCGACAGCGCATGATTGCAGTGCCAGACGAACCCGTAACGCAGCGCCGCCAGCAGCACCGGATAGTACGACGTTCCCAGAAGAAGCGCCGCACTCATCGCGACCGCCGGGACTGGCTGCCGCGTCAAGCGCCAACCGAGCAGATAGACTAGAAACGGCGCCGGCCACCACAGCATCGCCTCGACGACCCGATTGGGAACTCCCTGCGGGGAAAGAGGCAACACCGCGTAGCTGACCACCGTCCACAACGGCGGAAACACGTTGTAGTAGCGGCCTTGCATCGCAGCCCCATCGCGCGGGGTAACGCTGAGATCGAGGCGACCATTTCGCCACGCGGCGGCTTCGGCCACGTTGGCGTTGTCGCTGGGCGTGACGAGCCGTGGCTCGCCAGAGATATACGGCGGGGCGAGCCATCCGAGCAGGACCAGCAGCAGCACCAGACCCCACCATCCAGCATAGGGCCGCAGCACCCGCGTCAGATCGGACCGAAGAGAAGACTTCGCCTGATTCGCCAAACGCTTGATCCTGATCAGTCCACCGCTGCGCGCCACGTACCCGGAGTTGCGGTCGGCGGACATCACCATCGCGAGCCCCCGATTGTCAATGGCCGCGGTCGCTCACCAGCATCCTTGACCACACTACTAACACTCGTTAGTTGAACCCACGATGGCCGCACCGACACCTCACCGTTTGCTCTTGCCGACCACTTGCGATTTCCTCGAGTTGCAGGCGCAGCGCCGTGCTGACAGCGGCGGGTTGATTTACCGCGGGTGCCACATTGCCTACGGCGAACTGGCGAACGGCGTGCGCGAATTGACGGCATGGCTCGCGCAGCACGGCCTCGGTGCCGGCGATCACGTCGGGGTGATGGCCGCGAACGAACCGGCGCTGGTGGCGATGATGTTCGCGGTCTGGGGCCTCGGCGGGGTCGTCGTCCCGATCTCCGTGCGCTCAACCGTGGCCGAGACCACGCACCTGCTCACGCACGCGCGCACGAAGGCGTTGCTGTGCGACAGTGCCCGCGCCGAGGTCGCGCGCGAGGCGGCGGTCGCCACCGGACGCGCAGCTTTCGTCTGCGAGCCCACCCTCCCACTGCGACCGCAGGTGGTGCGCCGCCCACGCTCTCAGCCGCGCGCCCGCGCCCCGCGCGCGGCGCGGCCCGACGATCTCGCGGTGCTCGCTTACACTTCGGGCACCACCGGTGCGCCAAAGGGTGTGATGATCACCCACGCCAACTTGCTGTGGTCGACGCTTGCCTGCGCGACCGCACGCGGTGATCGCGCCGATGGAGTTGGCGCCTGCATCAGCCCGCTCACCCACGCCCCCGTGTTCGTCTCGCATCTGCTCTGTCGCGTGTTGCACGGTGCCACGGCCGTCCTGATGGAAAAGTTCGATCTGGACACATTGTTGGAAGCGACCGAGCGCTTCGGCATCACTGATTTGCCGTTGATCGCCGGCATGGTGTTCGACGTGGTGTCGCTCAAACAAATCCCCGCCGCAGTGCGCAAGACGGTCGTGAAGGTCACGGTCGGCGGGGCCGCCACACCGATGGACGCCAAGCGTGCCCTCGCTCGCATCTTCGATGGCGCGGAGATCATCGAAGCCTATGGGCAGAGCGAGTCGACCAACGGCGTCGCGATGGCGCGCGGCACCAGCGTGTTTGACCACGAAGGGACCATCGGCCGCGCCAATCCCTACGTGATGGTCGCCGTGCGGCGTGCCGATGGATCTCTTGCCGCCGCCGGCGACGAAGGCGAGTTGGTTGTCGGCGGCCCGACGGTGATGCAGGGCTACTTTCGCGACCCGACCGCCACCACCGCTGCAGTCCGCGACGGCTGGCTGCACACCGGCGACCTCGGCCGCCGGAACGACGCCGGCTACTTCTTCATCACCGGCCGGGTGAAGCAGCTCATCATTACCGGGGGTGAGAACGTTTCACCGGTGGAAGTCGAAGACGTGCTGCGCACCCACCCGGACGTCGCCGACGTCGCGGTGATCGGCACGCCGCACCCGAAGTGGGGCGAGCAAGTCACGGCCATCGTGGTGGCGCGCGACGGCGCGCAACTCGATCGCGAGGCGCTGACGGCCTTCGCCAGCACACGCTTGTCCGGCTACAAAAAGCCGCGCCGCATCGAGTTCGTCGCGGCCTTGCCGCGCAACGCCGCCAACAAGGTGCAGACCAATTTGCTCAAGCAACAGTTCAGTTGACGGACGGAACGAAACCGCCGATGAACGCAGAAGGATGCCGATTCGAAATGCGGTGGCGCACGATTCATCATCGGCGTGAATCGGCGTGCATCGGCGGTTGCCTTCAGGCTTCCAGTCGTTGGATCAATTGTTCGCGCCACTGGTTCGCGCTGCCGAGCAAGGCGCCGAGGTATTTGGCGCGGCGATAGAAGAGGTGGCAGTCGAACTCCCAGGTGTAGCCGACGCCGCCGTGGAGCTGGACCATCTCTTTGCTCGCCAGGTCGAAGGCATCGGTGGCGCTGGCCCGCGCGCCGCACGCCGCCACTGCCAGCTCCGGGCTGTCGGTGCTCAACGTAAACGCGCCGTAGTAGGCGTTGGAGCGCGCCAACTCGATCTCGACGTAGAGGTCGGCGAGGCGGTGCTTGATCGCCTGGAACGAGGCAATCGGCCGTCCGAACGCATAGCGTCCCAAGCAATACTCGCGCGTAATATCGAAGGCGCGCGTCGCACCACCGATTTGCTCGAAGGCGACGAGCACCGCGGCGCGATCAAGCAGCTGCTGCAAAGTGGCCGCTCCAGCTGGTACGTCTCCGAGGAGTTGCGCCGGCGCGCCATCGAAG
>JBGOUW010000352.1:0-5432 GCA_041477755.1 Binatia bacterium | reverse complement strand
TTGTCGATTCTACGTATCTTTGGGGGTGGCCGCCCTTGCGATGCTCGGCTATGTACTCCGGCTTCTCGAGCGGCCGACCATATTTGAGCTCTTCGTGCTATTGTACTTGTTATCGATCAGTGCATGGCCCTTCGACGGCGAAATGAGGTTCCTGGTTCCGGTGCTTCCGCTTTACATCGCGTACGCATATTCGGGCGTCTCCAGGCTTACTCACCTGCGACAACACCGATCCGGAGCGATAGACCGAGCACTCGTGGGCGGTCTCACCATCGTGATATTTGCGTCTTACTTGGGGGACTATAGTCGCGTAGAATGGGGACCAATACGTGAAGGTATAGACAAGGCAGAGACTAGAGAGCTGTTTGAGTATATTAAGGCGTCTACTGAGAGAAGTTCCATACTTGTGTTCCGAAAGCCGCGTGCGCTGTCTTTGTATACGGACAGGAGCGCCAGCGTGTACCACTCGGTGGATCCGGATGCCGATCTGTGGAAGTACATCAAGAGCATCGGCGCTACCTACATCATCGTTAGAGAGTTCGACGAGGAGGAGGCCGACCTCGGCTTGCGACGCCTCGTGCGGTATTATGCGACGGAGCTGGAAGCAACGTATGTCAATGCGGACTTCTCCGTCTATCGGCTGAAGCAGCCGCGCAATCAGGCTCTCCGGTGAGACGCATTTGTGGCATCTCGTCGTTGATCGAGCACCACAATAGCGGGGACGGGGGCGGGAGCAGGTGGATCGGCGCCCGCCCAAAGGCACAACAGCGCCCCTTGTCGCTGCCTTCCGCGTGGTGCACGAGCGCGATGGTCAGTTCCTTCTGAATCGCCGACTCGTGCTCGCGATGGCGCTTCGCGAGTCCGAACAGTGGCTTGTTGCTGGTATGACAAGCGAGAGCTTCTGCCAGCTCGTGCCCTGCGGTCAGATCAACACCTGAGCTCGGAATCGCTCCCAGAGTTCCGAACTGCAACTGTCGAAGAGATCGCTGAGACTCACGTGACCCCTCGGGGTCAGCCCTTGAAATGAGAAATACGACACCGTAGAGAGAGGCTCCCTTGGCTCGGACACTGCGGATCAAATTTGCGGGCGCCCTCTACCACGTCACCCGCGCGGGCAACGAGTGCAAGGCCGCCGCGACGCTTGCGACCGGGCGCGCTTCCCCGATCGGCCCTCGGCGGTTGCCATTGCCTACTTCTATCTTCAAGGTTTGACCCCGCATCTGCGCAGCACCCTGCTGCGCTGGGAGCTGCGCAGGGCTGGCACGCTGCCGATCACCTCGCCGTCGTGCTCACGGCAGATCCGGCAGTTGCCAGTTGATCTCGCCTCGCTGCCGTTCTTTCAATGCCGCGTTGGTCTTCGAGAACACGTGCTGCCCGAAGAATCCCTTGGCGGAAAGCGGCGAGGGATGCGCGGCGCGAACAATGGCGTGCACGGGGTTGTCGATCACTTTGGCCTTCTTCTGTGCAAAGCCGCCCAGCAGAATGAACACCACGCGCTCCTGCCTTGCGTTCACGGCTCGGATGATGGCGTCGGTAAACTCTTCCCACCCTTTGCCCTTGTGCGAGTTCGCCTTGTGCGCGCGCACCGTGAGCACGGTGTTGAGCAACAGGACGCCTCGCTGCGCACACGGTTTCAAGAAGCCGTTGTTCGGAATGTGGAAGGGAGGAACATCACTCTTCAGCTCCTTGAACATGTTCATCAACGAAGGCGGCGTCGGTTTCACCTCGGGACGCACGGAGAAGCTCAGGCCGTGCGCCTGATTGGGCTCGTGGTACGGATCCTGGCCGAGCAGAAGGACTTTCACGTCCTGCAACGCCGTCAACTCCAGTGCCGAGTAGACATCTGGCTCTGGTGGGAAGACTGTCTGCGTTTGCCGTTCCTTCTTCAGAAATTCCTGCAGCTTCAGAAATGTTGGTGTTGTGATCTCGCTAGCGAGTACGGGCTGCCAGGCAGCTGGAATCGGCGTCGACATGCGCCACGCGCATACCGCCGAAGCGCAGCGGAGTCGAGCGGCGTAGTGCAGTTCGACGCACTCTGTTGGCGCTTGGACTTGTTCATCGAACGTGCGACCCCCCAGGCACTGAAATCTCCTCAGACCCCGAGAGGTCAGGAATCCTCGGGGTCAACCCTTGGAATGAGAAATAAGACCACGTAGAGAGATGCTTCCCATGGCGCGGCCACTGCGGATCGGGTTTGCGGGCGCCCTCTACCACGTCACCGCGCGGGACAACGAACGAAAACCCGTCTACCGAAACGATCGTGACCGGACGCGCTTCCTCGATCGGCTCGCGGCGGCTCGTAGGAACGCACCTCGTGCAACGCCGGAGGACTTTCAGCTTGCGATCGGCCTAGCCGCAACCGGGCGCAGGAGCGCCACAACGTTTTCCGTGGTCGACATCGGGACGCGGTAGCGCGCGCATCCCCCCTGAAGCTCCTGCGCTGAGATATCGAGGGCCGCCGCGATTCGCTGCAGCTCCTCGGGCTGAGCTTCCACCTCACCACTCTCGATCGCAGAGAGCCGGCTGCATGCGACCGCGGCGCGTTTGGCGACCTCGATCTGTAACAGGTGCCGCTCCAGGCGACGCAGTTTCACGGCGGTGAATCTCATCGGCACTTGCAGCGAGACGCACGGTTGATACCACCCCAGCCGGCTTTGGAGTGATGCGCACTTTCCCGCGCCGCCGGTCCAGCCCGCGTCACAAACCGAACGTACTGATACTGTTCGTAAGAGTGTGTGCTCTTCATTCCCGTTGTGGCGCGCCGCGTCCGCCGCTAGGGCTCCAAAGATTTTCCCGATCAGACATTGCCCCCGACCCCGCATCGAGCACACGTGCCGCCATGACGAAGCGTACCGCAATTGCATACTTCGTTGGAGGACTGATCTTCAGAAGGCGGGCGGCGTAGAGGGGCTCACTCCTTCGGGGGACGCGCTTCCTCGATCGACTCGCGGCGGTCGTCAACACCCATCGCCTGCGCGTGCCGAAGCCGGCGTGCGCCTCGGCGAGCGCCGCCACGAAGGAGGCTTCCACCTGCACCGCCTCGTGGATCGCGACGCCGTCGTCATCGCACGCAAGCTCGTCGAGTTTGAACTGCGTTTCCCTCGGACGCGATGCGTGGCATAGTCACCGCTGTCCACGGAAACACGGAAGCAAGCATCAATGACAACCCAATCAGGTCCGGAAGTAGCCGCGGTGAAGGTCGCCGGCTCGCGCATTGCGCCGGGCTTGGGGATGGGGAGCGCTTGGTTCGTGGGCCAGACTCCTGAATGGCGTCGTGCCGTGCGCCGTATCGAAGAACACGAAGTGGAACCGGAACTCCGCCGCATCCAGATGGCGTTCGACCACACGCGCGAGGAACTCAAGGAGTCCGCCCGTCGGGTCGAAGAACAACTCAGTGCCGATCTCGCCCACATCTTCCGCGCGCACGAAATGATGCTCGATGGCATGCTCGCGTCGCAGGAGTTCCGGCAAGAGCTGCAAGCATCGCTGATCAACGCGGAGGCCGCCGTGCGGCGCGTCTTTCGTCGCTGGCAGGAGAAGTTTCAATCCTTGAAGGGCGAAAGCTTCCAGCAACGGGCCGACGACATCGCAGACGTCGGACGCAAAGTGTTGCGCCACCTCGAGGGCGAAGACACGAACCGCTTGAAGGATCTCCCGGCGGACAGCGTGCTAGTGATCCAGCGGCTCCTGCCGTCGGATGTCGTCTCGCTGTCGCGGCACCACGTTGCGGCAATCGTGGTGGAGTCGCTCGGGCAAGGCTCGCATGCCGCGTTACTAGCGCGCGAGAAAAGCATTCCAACCGTTGCCAACATTCCCGGCCTCCTGGAACGCCTGCGTGACGGTGACGAAGTGTTGGTCGACGCTCATCGAGGTGAAATCGTCATCGCGCCGGATGCCGACACGCGCGCCGAGTTTCAAGAGCGATTGAAGAGTCGCCAAGCGACCCTCGCCCATTTGAGTGGGGCGTGCCGCGAACCCGCGTGTACGCTCGATGGCACGCTGATCACGGTCGAAGCCAACCTCGGCACCTATGACGATGTTGCGCTGGCGCTGGACAACGGCGCTGATGGGGTGGGACTGCTGCGTATCGAACAACTCTACGTCGCTCGGGACCTTCCACCGACTCAAGAGGAGCTGTTCGACGCGCTGCGCGCCATCACGGCACCCTTTCGGGACAAGCCGCTGACGATCCGGCTCCTCGACATCGGCGGTGATAAACGGGTTCCGTTTCTGCAGCTGCCCACGGAGACCAATCCGGCCCTCGGACAACGCGGCGTTCGCCTGCTGCTTGAGTACCCGAAGCTGGTGCACACGCAGCTCGCGGCGTTGTTGCGGCTGGCGCAGGAACAGCCGATCCGCGTCCTGGTCCCGATGGTCACGCTGGAAGAAGACATTCAGATGATCCGGGAACTCTTCGAAGCGACGTGCACCGATCTTGGCCTGCAGCAGCGCCCGGCGTTCGGCGCGATGATTGAGACACCGGCCGCGGCCCTCAACGTGCCGGCGATTGCCAAGCATGTCGATTTCCTCTGCGTCGGCACCAACGATCTCACGCAATACACGTTCGCGGTTGGTCGCGACGATGCAACCGTAAGCCGCTACTTTCTGGATAGCCATGCGTCGCTGCTGCGGTTGCTTGCCATCATTGTCGCCGATGCCGGGGCAATGCCGCTCACGCTGTGCGGTGAACTAGCGGGGCGAGAAGAAATGATGCCGCAGTTGCTAGCGATTGGATTCCGTTCGCTCAGTCTGGCGCCGGCCCTCATTCCCGGCATGAAGGAGCTGATCAGAGGCCTGCGCATCGCCCCAGCGACCGAGTGAGCGCAGGGAAGGCGTCAGCGGGTCAGCCACTGAAATAATTTAGTAGTCCGACTCCGGTTCGCGCCCATCCGGATTGCTCGCGCTCTGTCTGGCGCGCTCTCCAGCGCCTCGGGGGGTCGCTTGAGGATACGCAGTGGGCTATCGTTCGGTGCTCACAAAAAGGAGGCTCACATGAACCACAACGATGCTATTCGGTCGTTCGCCAAAACGCTGCAGAACCTCGAACAGTGGATGGACAAGGCAGCGGCGCACGCGAAGGCCAAATCCTTCGAGGTCGACGTGCTCGTTCACGCCCGGCTCGCGCCGGATCAGTTCGACTTCGTCCGCCAGGTGCAGTCCGGCTGCGACCAGGCGAAGTACGCGGCGGCGTACCTCGGCGGCAAGCCGCCGCCGTCGCACCCGGACACGGAGCAGACCTTCGCCGAACTGCGGCAGCGGATTCAGAAGTGCCTCAGCTTCCTCGAAACCGTGCAGGCGAAGGACTTGGTCGGAGCCGAAGAGCGGAAGGTGTCTCCACCATGGCTTGGTGGGAAGTGGCTGCGCGGCGACGACTACCTGGTGCACGTCGCGCTGCCGAACTTCTTCTTCCATGCGACGATGGCGTACGCGATCCT
>JBGOUW010000499.1:0-3732 GCA_041477755.1 Binatia bacterium | reverse complement strand
TTCGTCGCCGGCGATCGTCAGTCCGCGCTCCGCCATCGCGACGTCCAACGTGATGTTCTTCTCGCGCGCCTGTAACGCGAAGATCTTCACCACCCGCGGAATGATCTGGCGTAGATCGACGTTGCGGCGATCGAGGGCGATGGTCATGGCGCGCGCGCGCGACAAATCGAGCAGGCGCTGCGCGACGTCCTGGAGCCGTGCGACGTCCTCGTCCGCGGTCTCCAGCAACGTGCGCTGCTCCGTGTCCATGTGAACGCTATCGCGACGGAGCAGCTCGAGCGCCATGCGGAGCGAGGTTATGGGGGTGCCGAGCTCATGCGACAGGGTCGCGATGAGCGCCTCGCGCCGGGCTTCTTGGTCGCGCAAGTAGGTTACATCTTGCAGTCCAAGGATGAGCCCAGCGGATGCGCCGTCCCTCCCGCGCAGTGGGGTCAGCCGCAAGACGAAGTAGTGGTCGCGGCCGCGCATGAAGAGGGTGATCTCGACGCGCTCGGCATCGCGCTCCGGATGGGCCAGGAAATCCCGAACGGCCGCACGCAGTCGCAGGTAGTGGGGGTGGTGAGTGCCGAGATCCTCGAAGGGCCGTCCGAGTACCTCGCGGCGGTCGATCTCGAGAATCGCGCACGCGACCTCGTTGACGTGGGCCACCGTCCCCGGCTGATCGAGCACGATCAAACCATCTTCCATCGCTTCGATCACTGCCTCGGTCTTTGCCTTTTCCGCCAGAACCACGTCGACGCGGGTCCGTTCGATGGCGATCGCCGCTTGGCGTGCAATGGCTTCGAGGAGCTGGCGCTGGTCCAGCGGCAGCATGGTTCCGGGCGTCTGCGTTTGCAGTGCGAGGACGCCGACTGCGCCGCGGGCGGTGCTGAGCGGGACGTGAAACCAATCGCCGCCGGCCAATGTATCGGTGCCGCGGCCGGCGGGCTGGTTGTGTTCCCACACCCAGGTTGCCGCCGCGCGCTCGGCTTCGGTCAATTCCGTGCCCGCTGGGTCCACGGCACGCGTCGTCAGGCGGCCGCCGTCGGGTAGCAACACGGCAACGGCGGCTTGAAACTGTTCGGCGATCTGCCGCACGACGATGGGGAGCAAATCGTCGACTCCGGCGGCGCCGGCAAGCTGTCGGCTGAAATCGTAGAGCGCGGCCGTACGTTGCTCGCGCCGCCGCGCCATCGCAGCTTGGTTGCGAATACGCGCGGTGAGGTTGCTCGTCAGCACGGCCACGACGAGGAACACCAAGAGTGACAAAACATCTTGCGGGCTGGTCACGGTGAAGGTGTAGAGCGGATCGACGAAGAAGAAGTCGTACACCAGCAAGCTGAGGACCGCGGCCATGATCGACGGTCCGAGTCCGCCTACGACGGCGCTGAACAGGACGCCGGTCAGGAACACCAGGGCGTAGTCGGTCAGCGACAGCAGCAATTGGAGGCCCTTCGCCACGATGCCGGCGATGGCGACGAACGCGAGTGCGGAAAGGTAGCGGTTGGCGTGAACGATGGGCGCATGCGACTGCGCGCCGGGCGGCTGATCCGTGCCGCCGGTCTCTCCCGAGATCACCCGCACGTCGATGTTGCCGCTGCGGCGGATCATGTCGTTGACCGGCGAGCCACTCCACAGATCGCGCCACCGTGAGCGCAGCGGCTTTCCGACAATCAACTCAGTCACGTTGCGCCGCTCGGCGTACTGCAGCAGCTCGTTGCCGATGCGTTCGCCCGGGATGGTGACCGCCTCGCCGCCGAGCTGTTCGGCCAGCTGTAGCGCCCGGCCGACGCGATCGCGCTCGCTCTCCGGCCGGCGATGGAACGCCGAGGTTTCGACAAACACCGCCAGCCATCCTGCGTGGCGGGCGTCGGCAACGCGACACGCGGTACGGATGAGGCGCTCCGACATGCCGCCGCCGCTGATGCAAGCCATGATGCGCTCGGTCACCGGCCACACGCCGGCGATCGCGTGCGCTTGCATGTACTCGCGCATCTGATCGTCGACGCGTTCGGCGGTTTGCCGCAGCGCCAATTCGCGCAGTGCGGTGAGGTTACCGGGCTGGAAGTAGTTGCGAATGGCGCGCTCGGCCGCCGCCGGCATGTACACTTTGCCTTCCTGCAGGCGTTGCAGGAGGTCCTCCGGCGTGACGTCGACGAGCTTCATCTCGTCGGCGCGCTCGAAGAAACCATCGGGAACGGTTTCGCGGATGCGGATGCCGGTGATCTGCGCAACCACGTCGTTCAGGCTTTCGAGATGCTGGATATTGACCGTCGTGTAGACGTCGATCCCGGCGTCAAGAATCTCTTCAATGTCCGAGAAGCGTTTGGGATGCCGGCTGCCGGGCGCGTTGGTATGGGCCAACTCGTCGACCAAGACGAGCTGCGGTTTCCGCGCCAGGACCGCGTCGAGGTCCATCTCTTCAAGCACTGTCCCGCGGTACTCGACACGCTGCCGCGGCAATACGTCGAGCCCCTGGAGCAAGGCCTGAGTTTCCGCGCGTCCATGGGTTTCGACGACACCGACGATCACATCGACGCCCTCACCACGGCGCTCATGCGCTGCGGCGAGCATGGCGTAGGTCTTGCCGACGCCCGGCGCCGCGCCGACGAAAATCTTGAGACGACTGCGGGTCTCCTTCGCAGCGGTCTTCAACAACGCCTCGGGCGACGGCCGGCGCTCGGCTTCAGTGAGATCCGTCACAACGACTGCACTCCGCCGCGCAGTCTTTCACCGCGCGGACAGCCCGTCCAGCGCGAGGTTGAGTCGCAGCACATTGACGCGAGGCTCACCGAGGAATCCTAGTTGGCGCCCCTCGACGTGCTCGCCCACGAGCGCTCGCACGCGAACCTCGTTGAGGCCGCGTGCTCGCGCGACGCGTGGAACCTGATAGTACGCCGCCGCCGGGCTCACGTGCGGATCCAGCCCGCTACCCGAAGCGGTGACGAGATCGACGGGGATCGGCCGGCCGTCGTTCGGTTGCGCTTCGCGCAGCGCGGCGACCCGGGCTTGGATCGCGTCGTGGAGCGCATCACTCAGTGGGCCGAAGTTGGACCCCGATGACGAGCCGCCGTTGTAAGGCGAAGGGGACGTTGCCGACAGGCGGGTCCAGAAATACTTCGGATCGTCGAATGGCTGGCCGATTAGCGCGGAGCCGACTACCTTGCCATCGTTGACGATCAGGCTTCCTGCGGCCTGGGCGGGGAAAACCGTTTGGGCGACGCTCGTGACCAGCAACGGGTAAATCACTCCCGTCACCACGGTCAACACGACGAGCATCAGGATTGCTGTTCGTAGTTCTTTCATGGCCATACCCTCCTTGCTCAGGCGAGCCCCAAGGTGACGAGAATCAAGTCGATCACCTTGATGCCGACAAACGGTGCGACGATTCCGCCCAAGCCGTAAATCAGCAGGTTGTCGCGCAACAGCGTCGCGGCCGGTACCGCGCGATAGCGCACGCCGCGCAGGGAAAGCGGGATGAGCGCGATGATGATGAGCGCGTTGAAGATGACGGCCGACAGGATCGCGCTTTGCGGGGTCGCCAACCCCATGACGTTAAGCATCCCGAGCACCGGATAGGTGCCGGCGAACGCCGCCGGGATGATCGCGAAGTACTTGGCGACGTCGTTGGCGATGCTGAAGGTCGTGAGGGCGCCGCGCGTGATCAGCAGCTGCTTGCCGATCTCGACGATCTCGATCAGCTTGGTCGGGTTGGAGTCGAGGTCGACCATGTTGCCGGCCTCTTTCGCCGCC
>JBGOUW010000613.1:0-2858 GCA_041477755.1 Binatia bacterium | reverse complement strand
TTGACGCACCAGCAGGGCGACCAGTACTTCCGCACCACGTCGTTCCTCCGGCCCGGCATGCCGCTGGAAGAAATGGCGCGGCACTTTGCCCGCAACTACGCGCAGTTTTTTTCGCCCGTGTTTCTGTTCCAGCACGGCGATGACATCTCACGCCACGCCGTGCGCGGTCACGGCGAACTCTATCCAGCCTTCCTTCCGGTCCTGCTGCTCGGTGGATTGGTCGCGCTGGTGCGGCGCGATCGGGCGTCGAAGTTGGTGTTGCTCTGGCTCGCGCTCTATCCCGGCGGCGCGAGTCTGATGAATGAGATCCCGAGTGCGACGCGCGGTTTCATCGGTGTGGTGCCGCTCTGTATCTTGGCCGGACTCGGCGCCGGCAGCGTGCTGTGGGCGATTGCGTGGATCGGCCGCAAACGGTTCATCATCATACCGTTGCAAGCCGCCGCGCTCGGCGCCGCCGGTTATGTGCTGGCGCCGCAGGTGTTGCACTACCTCGATCTCTACTTCAACGAGTACCCGAAGTACTCGGCGCCGACCTACGGCGGCTTTCAGTACGGTTATCGCGACCTGGTCAAGTACATGGAGCCGGAACGCGGCAACTACCGGCAGCTCATGTGGACGGCGACCGAGGTCAATCAGCCGTACATCTTCGCGCTCTTCTATCGCCAGGCCGATCCGCTTCAGTTCCGTCACGCGCAGGACCCCGGCTACCTCATCCTCGAGCCGATGGAAACCACGCGTTACGACCTCTCGACGCCGATCCTCTATGCGTTGCGCGAGTCGGAGCTGCGCTTCTTCAGCGACTACACGGTGAAGCAACGCATCGTCGCGCCCGGCGGGCAGACCGAATTCGTGATCGCCGAAGTACGCGCGCGTCGCACCTATCTGACGCAGTGGCTCAGCCTCGGCTTGTTCGAGAATACCGAGAGCGCCGGCCTGCGCCGCGATGAGATCCAACCGTCCGACGTACGCAAGGACCGCTTCACCGGCGTCTTCGGCGATATCTACTGGCGGCGCGTGCAACAGGCGTATCTGCGTATTGATCTGAACCAATTCTATCAGTCCGCCGACAAGCGCCATCCCGGCAATCCCGAATACGTGTGCGCCTACAACTACACGTCGGTGAGATCGCCCAAAACCCAATCGGTGTTCCTCGAATTGATTGGCTCGGACGACTACGCGCGCATCTGGCTCAACGGCACGCTGCTGACGCCGGCGCCGTTGATGCTCGGCGATAAGCCGAAACGGCGGCCGATCGACTTGGTCGAGGGCGACAACGCGCTGCTGCTCAAGAGCTGCGAGAGCGTCGGCGATTGGTATTTCGCCGCCCGCATCACCGACAATGAAGGCCGCGACATCCCCGGCATCGAGGGTCACGCTGACTTCCCACCCGAGACGGTCGCGCACAAGCGGCCGCACACACCAGCGCCGCCGGCCGCCGAGCTGCAAGTGATCGAAGGCTTCGACGGCATCGCGCACTTTGGCCACACCCAGGATCCCTACATCGACTATCGCGGCGGCATCGAGTCGTGGTGGTCGTACATGGGCGACGCTGACGCTCAGGTCGAATGGCGTACCGCGGTGGTGCCGGCAAAGAAGACGACGGTGGCCGTGTTCACCGCGTCGTTGGGTGAAGAGCAAGGCGTCGCCGACTTGTACGTCAATGGTGAGTTGGCGTTGAGTTTCGAAACCGACGATCAAACCGGCCTGCACCTAGCGGAGCGCAACGGCTACCGCTGGGTGTTCGTGCAGAAGGCCATGGCCGGTGGCAATTCGGGCGTCGTGTATCTCACCGTGCCGGCGTCGGCGGTGACGCCCGGCAAACCGTTGGACCTGAAGGTGGTGTTCTCCAGCGGACCACCGCACGCGTGGTTCATGATCAAGAACTACCGTGACACCGCTGCGCACGAAGGCGTGACTCCTGCCGCCGCGGCCGCCGTCGGCCGCGAGGATTGGAAGGAAAACGAGGGGAACTGATGTACCAAGGGCGGCGCGTCGCGGCGGTCGTCCCGGCGTACAACGAGGCGCGGCACATCGCGGAGGTCGTCCGCCGCATGCCGCAGTGGATCGACGATATTGTCGTGGTCGACGATTGCAGCGACGACGACACGGCGCGCGTGGCCGCCGAGGTTGGCGACGCGCGCGTGCAAGTGATCCGCAATCCGCAACGGCAAGGGGTCGGCGGCGCCACGGTGGTGGGCTGGCGTCAGGCGCTCGCCGCCGGCGCCGACATCGCCGTGAAGGTCGATGGCGATGGACAGATGGCGCCCGAGCGCATCGGGGATTTGCTCGCGCCGCTGGTCGAGCAGGGCTACGCCTACGCCAAGGGCAATCGCTTTCTCGACACGGTGGCGTTGCGCCAGATGCCGCCGGTGCGCTTGCTCGGCAACTTTCTCCTGACGTTCCTGACCAAGCTGGCGTCGGGCTACTGGAGCATCTTCGATCCCCAGAACGGCTTCGTCGCGATCACCGCCGACGCGATGCGTCGGCTCGATCTTGATCGGCTGACGCGCGACTTCTTCTTCGAGAACGACGTGCTCATTCATCTCAACGTCCACAACTGCCGGGTGAAGGACGTGGCGATGCCGGCGCAGTACGGCAGCGAGGAATCGAAACTCCGCATCGAGCGTGTGTTGTTTACTTTCCCCTGGTCGTTGTTCAAAGGCTTCTGGTTTCGCGTCTACGAGAAGTATGTCGTGCGCGACTTCTCCGCGATCGGTGTGTTCTGGTGCGCCGGCGTGCCTCTGCTGGCGTGGGGCGTCGCCTTCGGCCTCTACACCTGGGCGAAGTCGATCGCCACCGGCCATGTGTCGACCACCGGCACCGTGATGCTCAGTGTGCTGCCGTTCCTGGTGGGCTTT
>JBGOUW010000147.1:0-9830 GCA_041477755.1 Binatia bacterium | reverse complement strand
GTGCAAGCGGTGACGGCTGCTGATGTGCAGCGCGTGGCCACCAAGTATCTCAGTGCCGCCAATCGCACCGTGGGCGTTCTCGATCCGTTACCGCCGCGGCTGGGAAAGCGACTGCCACCGGCGGCGCCGCCGCAGGGGATGGTGCACTAATGTGCCGCACAGCGTTGATCGCGTTCGTCGGCCTGCTGGCGCGGGCTTCTGTTGGCAATGCCGGTGTGCCGCCCGCAACCTACGGGACGCTCGACAACGGAGCGATCTTGATCGTCTCGGAGCAGCGCAGTCTGCCGGTCGTGGTGATCCAGATTACGATCGATGCCGGGTCGCGGCTCGATCCGCAGGCCAAAGCGGGCCTCGCCAATTTGACCTCCGAGCTGTTGACCGAAGGGACGACCAAACGCAGCGCCAGCGAGATCAGCGATACGATCGACTTTCTCGGAGCGGCACTCGATTCTAACGCGGACACGGATTTCGCCGGGGCGTCGCTTGCGGTGTTGAAGAAGGATCTGACAACCGGACTCGATTTGCTCGCCGATGTCTTGCTGCACCCCGCGTTCGCGGATGCCGAATTGGTACGCCGGCGTGAAGCGGTGCTCGCCAGCATTCGTGCGTCGGAGGATCAGCCCGGCACGGTGGCCGGCCGGGCGTTTCAACGCGCGCTGTTTGGCACCGAACCGTACGGGCATCCGGTCGAAGGGACGCTCGACTCGGTGCCGAAACTGACGCGCGCCGACATCCAGAACTTCTATCGCCAGTACTATCGTCCCGGGCGCTGCATCGTCACCGTAGCCGGCGACGTGTCGGTGGAGGAGATCAAGCCGCAACTCGAGGCAGCGCTGCGCGGATGGACAGGCGGCGCCGGCGAACCGTTCGTCTACCCGCCGCCGCATCCACCGGTCCAGCGTGAGGTGACGATCGACAAGCCGCTTACGCAAGCCAACATCATCCTCGGTCAACGCGGGGTCGCCCGCGACAATCCGGACTACTACGCGATCACGGTGATGAACTACATCCTCGGCGGCGGCGGCTTCTCCTCGCGTCTGCTCGACAACATCCGCACCCGCGGCGGGTTGGCATACTCGGTGTCGAGCGCGTTTTCGGTCAACAAAGCGCCCGGTAGTTTCGAGGTGGTGATGCAGACCAAGAGCGCTTCAGCCGGCGACGCGATTGCGCGTGCCCGCGCCGAGATCGAGCGCATCCGCCGCGAGCCGGTAGCCGACGATGAGTTGAGCGAGGCCAAGCGCTACCTTACCGGCAGCTTTCCGCTGCGGCTCGACAGCACCCGCAAAATCTCCGCCTTCCTGTCGCAGGTGGAATTCTACGGCCTCGGCCGTGATTATGCCGACACCTACGCGGCGCGCATCAATGCCGTGACCAAAGAGGACGTCCTTCGGGTTGCCCAGCGATATGTGAAGCCGGAAGGGATGATTCTCGTGGTCGTTGCCAATCTCAAAGATACGCCGCTGACCACGGCGCCGCCGGCCGTGGACGCGGAGGGCAGCGAGGCGGGAACACGCTGATAAGTTCCGTTCCGTCACCCTCTCCCTTTGGGAGAGGGCAGGGGGTGAGGGCCAAGCAAACGAAACGGCGGTGCGTGACTGCCCTCACCCTAACCCTCTCCCAGAGGGAGAGGGAACCTTCGAGACGTGACGCTAAATCTTGTACCGCTGCACCAGCTGCTTGGCGATGACGAGGCGCTGGATCTCGTTGGTGCCTTCGCCGATGATCATCAGTGGAGCGTCGCGGTAGTAGCGTTCGATCGGGAACTCTTCCGTGTAGCCGTAGCCACCGAACACGCGCATCGCTTCGATCGCAACTTCGAGGCAGGTCTCCGACGCGAACAGCTTCGCCATGCCGGCCTCGACGTCGCACCTCTCGCCGCGGTCCTTTTTCTCGGCCGCGCTGTACACCAGTAAGCGCGCGGCTTGAATCTTGGTGGCCATGTCGGCGAGCTTGAGCTGGATCGCTTGGTGCTCGCAGATCGGCTTGCCAAACGTCTCGCGTTGCTGGGCATAGCGAATGGCGTGCTCGAACGCGGCCTGTGCGACACCGACGGCACGCGCGGCGATGTTGATGCGGCCGACTTCGAGGCCGCTCATGACGTGAATGAAGCCTTGCCCCTCGACGCCGCCGATCAGGTTCTTCGCGGGTACGGCGTAGTCTTCGAAGTGTACTTCGCAGGTCTCAATGCCTTTGTAGCCGAGTTTGTGAATGTCGCGACCGACCGTGAGGCCGGGACCTTTCTCGCCGATGAACATGCTGATGCCCTTGTACGGCGGGTCGGTGCTTGGATCGGTCTTCGCGGCGATGGCGTACAACGTGCCGTAGCGCGCGTTGGTGATGAACATCTTGCTGCCGTTGAGGATGTACGCGTCGCCGCTGCGTTTGGCAGTGGTGCGGATGCGTTGCACGTCGCTGCCGGCGTTGGGCTCGGTGAGACAAAGCGCGCCGTGATGGTCGCCGCGCGCCATCGCCGGGAGGTAGCGCCGTTTCTGCTCGTCAGTGCCGTGCGTGCGCAATTGATACGCGAGCATGAGATGAGTGTTCAGCACGCCGCTGAGGCTCATCCAGCCCTTGCACAGCTCTTCGACCACCATCGCGTAAGTGGTCACGTCGAGCTCCAGGCCACCGTACTCGGCCGGGATTGTCGCACCGAACAAGCCGAGATCCTTCAGCTTGGCGACCAGCGCGTGGGGATACTCGTTGCGATGTTCGAGCTCGCTGGCGACGGGCAGGACGTCGCGTTCGACGAAACGGCGGATGGTGGCGAGGAGTTCCTCGCGGATCTCTACGGGTGTACTCACGAATAGCCTCCTTGGCGGAAGTGCGCCGCGTATGTCCCACTTTTGATTGGTGATGGCAAGTTGAGTGGTACGGCGTGTGAGCAGACGACTTGCCGGTCGTGGATGGCTCTGTTACTCCCGCAGCGTGCGAATTCGCGCCGTTGTGCTCGTGCTCGGCGTTGTGGCTGCCTTGGCATCACCGGCGGCTACCACGGGTGATCAAACCCCAACAGTTGGCACCGAGGTCTTCACCGGTCGTGACGACGCGCGCCAAGCGCGGGAGCGGCCAGCATCACCGGCGACGGCCTACTGGCGCGTGCAGGCATTTTTGAAACTGCCGCGCGTCCCCGGGGGTGGACGGGTGCAGATGCTGCTGCCGCTCTCGGATGCTCGTCAGCACATTTTCAGCCGACACATCACCAGCGACCGATTCAATTTTCGCGAAGAGCCGCAACACGAGAACTTGTGGGGTCAGTGGACCACAGTGCTCGGCGATGGCCGGGCGGCGGAAGTCGGCTACGACATCACGCTGGCGGCGAGCGACTACGAGCGGCCGGTTCCGCGCACGCGGCTGAAGAGCTTTGTCGCGGCGCGTGACGCGCAGGCGGATCTGGTAGCTACGCCATTGATTCAGAGTGACGATCCCGAGATTCGCGGGCGAGCGCGCGACCTGATCAAGGATGCGGAGACGGTGGACACCGCCGTCTGGACGCTGTTTCAGTATACCGCCGCGTTTGTGAAGGGGGGCAGCTCGGAAGCACGCGCCGACGCGCGCACAGTGCTGCACGAGGAGCGCGGCAATACGACGGGCAAGGCGCGGTTGCTCACCGCGATGTTGCGCGCCATTGGGATTCCGGCGCGCGTTGTCGGCGGACTCAAGCTCGACGATGCGAGCAAGAAGCGCGCGACGATTTCGTGGGTCGAAGCCCGCCTCAGCGATGCGCCGGACGGCTGGGTGCCGCTCGATCCCGGCGGTGACTACTTCGGCTGGCTCCCACAGCAATACCTCGCGCTCTACCGCGGCGACCTGCCGCTCATCATTCACAGCAGCGAGTTGCAGGTGGAGTACGGATTCGTCGTCCACCAAGTGAGTCGCGAAGCGGCGGTGGGTATCGGCCCAGAGCCGACACCGGGGCGTGAACCGGCAGGCGCCAGAGCGGAAAAGGGACCGGAGCACGTGCGCACTACGGCCAGCTACGTCGAGCGGCCGGTGGCGTCGGTGGTAGTCATCGTCGATCAGAGCGTGCCCGAGGCCGTGAGCGACCGCATCGTGCAAGAGGCGCAGGGCGATGAGGTCGATGTCGTGCTCCTGCAGGCGCGCTTCGAGTCACGCTACTTCCGTGAGCTGTACCTGCAGCGCTTGGTGAACAACAACCTGGCACTGATCCGTAAGGCGCACCTGCTGCTGATCGCCACCAGTGATGACGCCGGACTCTACGCGCTCCTCACGCTCGGCGAGAAGGGCATCAACCTCGGCGACGCGCGGATCGTGATCGCGGGCGAGTTCCTGCGTCCCGTGGGCGCGGTGATTGGCGTCGTCCTGCATCAACTGGTGCAGGCGGGTGAGATCGTCCTGGTGAACCGGCCGACCAACTTGCTGGCGTTGTGGGAGACCGCGCGGGCGAACCTGATCAATGGCGTGCCAATGGTCGAGGAGGCGCGCAAGTGGGACGTCAAGCCGCTGGTGATCAATGCCGATGCGTACGCCGCGCTGAGCTGGTGGCGCCGCGCGGTAGTGGGAGCCTGGGTCCGTGCGGTGCGCGCGCAGGTACCGCTGCAGGCGCTCAATCTGATTCTCATTCTGCCGATCATCGCGGCGATCATTGTGATTGCGCGTACGCTGATCGGGCTCGAAACGTTCGGGACCTTCTCGCCGGTGATCGTATCGCTCGCCTTTCTGACCACCGGCTTGCGTTGGGGGGCGGCGATATTCGCCGTCATCGTCGGCCTTGGTGCGGTGATGCGCGCGTTGCTGCAGCGCGTGCGGCTGCAGCTGGTGTCGCGATTGGCGATTCTGATCGCGGTGGTGGCGGGCATCATGGCCGGGCTGACGGTGCTGGGCGCGTCGTTTGGGATCGGCGCGCTGATGAACGTGAGCATCTTTCCGATGGTGATCATGTCGAGCGTGATCGAGAACTTCAGTTCCTCGCAAGCCGAGTTCGGTACGCGCGAAGCCATTCGCCTGACGGTGAATACGTTGCTGCTCGCGGTGGTGTGCTACCTCGCGGTCGAGACCACCGGGCTGCAGTCGGTGGTGTTGGTGTTCCCGGAGATCTTGCTGGTCGCCATCGCTGTGGATGTGGCGCTCGGCAAATGGCGTGGGCTGCGGTTGCTCGAGTACATCCGCTTCTTCGATCTCACGCGACGGTCGGAGAAACCGTGGGGGGACGGATGAGTCCCGGAGTGATCGCTCGGCTGCGGTGGCTGCACCGCAACGTGCTCGGGCTCAATCGTCGTACTCAGCAACTGATGCTGCGGCTCAACTCGCCGCAGTTGGTCGCGCTGGTAGATCACAAGGCGCGCACGAAGGCGGTGCTGGCGCAGCGCGGGCTTGCGGTGCCCGCGACGCACGCGCGTTGCGATCGCGTGCGCGAGTTGGGCAGTCTTCAGACGGCGATCGAACAGCACGAGGAGTTCGTCCTCAAACCCGCGCGCGGGGCAGGTGGGGAAGGAGTGGTGGTCATCGCCGGTCGCAGCGGCGACCGGTTGATGAGGGTCGGCGGCGGCACGCTGACGCGGCGCGACCTGCTGGCGCATGCGGCCGATATCCTCGGCGGTGCGTTCTCGTTGAGTCAGACCCGCGATGAGGTGCTGGTGGAAGAGCGTCTGCGTACGGATGCGGCGCTGGCGCCGTTCTGTCCAGCGGGGGTTGCGGATCTGCGCGTGCTGGTGGTGCAGGGCGTGCCCTTGATGGCGATGCTGCGGCTACCGACGCGGGCGTCGGGTGGGCGGGCGAATCTACACGTAGGCGGCATCGGAGTCGGCTTGCATCTGGCGTCCGGTGTCGCACGGCACGCCATCTGGCGCGATCGCTCGGTGGCGCGTCATCCCGATACCGAGCAACCGCTGTCGGCCGTACGCGTTTCCCACTGGCGCGACGTGCTCCGATTGGCCGCGCGCTGCTACGACGCCGTGCCGCTGGGGTACCTCGGCGTCGATATCGTGATCGACGGCAACAGGGGACCGGTCATTTTAGAGTTGAACGCCCGGCCCGGTTTGAGTATCCAATTGGCGAATCGTTGCGGGTTGCGTCCGTTGTTGGACGGTCTGGGGCGCGCCCTGCACGACGAGCGAGGGGCAACTGATGTGGAACAGCGTGTGCTTCTCGGAATTGCCGTGAGCGAGGGAGGAGACCGAGCGCAATGATGCGACGACCGGGTTGGGACGCACTGTGGCTGATGATCGGCGCCGCCGGGGTGCTGGCATTCGCGGCGATGGGCCGGGCCGATGATCGGCGGCATTTCAAGCCCGCGGTGCCGGCGCTTGAAGTGTGGAAGGCCAAACGCGAGATGTGGCTGCAACAGGATGGACACACGATGCGCAAGTTTCGCGTCAAGCTCGGGGGTGAACCCACGGCTGCCAAGCTCCACCAGGGGGACGGACGCACGCCGGTCGGTCACTACTACGTTTCGGAGAAACGGCCGAACAGCCCGTTTCGCCATTTTCTAGGCATCAGCTATCCCAACGTCGATGACGCGGAGCGCGGCTTCGCGGCCAAGTTGATCACCGCGGACCAATGGGCGGATATTCTGTTTGCGAACCTGCGCGGCGAGCCGCCACCGTGGCGCACGCCGCTCGGCGGCCGCGTCGGCATTCACGGTCACGGCGGGCGCCATGCTCGCGACAGTGATTGGACCGAAGGCTGCATCGCAGTCAGCGACGACGACATCGACTATCTGTTCCCCATCGTCCCGCTAGGCACGCCGGTTAACATCCACGATTGAGGCTCTGAGAATCCCACAAGGTTGGAAGTACCTCGCACTAGGCGCGGACTTCGTGTAGCGCTGAGTGCGGAGGGAACCCATGGCCGCCTTCTTCGAACAGCTCGAACCCGAGCACATTGCGTTCATCAACCGGCAACCGATGTTCTTCGTCGCGACCGCGACCGACGGGGCGCATCCGAACCTGTCGCCCAAGGGCTATCAAGCGCTGTCGGTGTTGGGACCGGATCGGCTCGCCTACGTTGACTGGCCGGGCAGCGGCAACCAAACCGCCACGCACGTCGCGGAGCACGGCCGCATCACGTTGATGTTCTGCAGCTTCGAGCGCACCACGATGATCCTGCGCGTCTACGGCAAGGGGCGGGTGATCGCTCGGCACAGCGACGCGTTCGCGGAGCTCGCTGGCGTGTTGGCCGACAAGGTCGGACCGCACACGCGCCAACTCATCGAGATCACCGTGCAGCGAGTGCAAACCTCGTGTGGCTACGCGGTGCCGCTGTTCGAGTATCGCGGCCAGCGTGAGACGTTGGGCAAGTACTACGACAAGAAGCACGCCGAAGTGGATTGGGAAGCGTACCTGAGCGAGCACACCGCGCCGCAGCCACCGGTCGTGCGGTAGCGCCGCTACAGCTTCAGCACGTCCGCCATCTCGTCGGGCGTGAAGCGGATGCCGACGTAGAACTGGCCGAACTGGCCGTAGATCGCGCTGCCGGGATCGAAGCGCATTTCGTACACGACATCGCGCAGGCTCTTGAGATCGCGGGCGAACAGGGTGACGCCCCATTCCCAGTCGTCGAGGCCGGTGCTGCTGCTGATGAGCTGGGTGACGCGGTCCGCAAAGCGTCGGCCAGTTGTCGCGTGGCCGCCCATGTAGCGCTTGCGATCGGCGAAATCGAGCGTGTACCAGTTGCGCGTCTCGTCGCGCGCCTTGCTCATTGGGTAGAAGCAGATCATCGGGAAGTTGTCAGGCAACCGCGGGTGTACGCGCGCCTCCGCGTACGCCGCCATGCGCTTGCTAAACGCCTTCATGCCGGCGGTGAACTCGGGCGCAGCGGGATCCATGTTTTGTTCTTCGATGAGTTGGCGCGCCCAATCGCCTGGGGCCGACATGTATTCGCTGACCTCTGAGATCGAGAGGAACGAATACACCGGTACGAGACAGGCGCCGAGGGTCGTCGCTGCGATTTCTTGGCCGAGCCGCTGCACGCGGCGCGGATCCGGATGCACCGCCATGAAGTTCACATCCGACTTCGCAATGCCGGCGATCGGGATGAGCTGCAAGCCTTCTTCTCCCAACGCGCCGCCTAGCCAGTTCTGGAACTGAGCGATGGCGGCCGCGCGGGCCGCTTCCGGTAGTCCTTGCCAGCGCGCGCGATCGATGCGGTAGAAGAGATGCAGCACTGCCCAGCCGACAGTGTCGGGCGTCGGGGGCTCCCCCGAGTGCGCGTGTTCAGCCATGAGGAATCTCCTTCGCGCGTCAGCCTAGCGCAGCGCGGCGTCGGCAACCAGCGGCAAGGTGGCGCGAGCCTCTGTGCCTGCGCCCGGCGCAGGTGTGGGAACTCTACTGTACGTGTTGCCGCACGAACTCGCCGATGCGGTCGATGGCTTGCTGGCCCTCGGGCAGCAGTGGCGCGAAGGCTTGCCACACGTGAATCATGTCTTCCCACGGTTCAAGTGTCACTTGAACTCCGGCCTTGCGCGCGCGCTCGGCGATCCGGGTCGAATCGTCGAGCAGCGTTTCCGCGGTGCCGACCTGAATCAGCAGCGGCGGCAGGCCGCTGAGGTTGGCGTACAGTGGCGACGCAGTTGGTGTGCGCGGATTCTGGCCGGCGAGGTAGGCGGCCGCCATCTTTAGCAAGCCATCACGCTGGACCATGGGATCGACCGCGGCCTTGGACGTCATCGACTCGCCGATGCCCTCGAGATCGACCCACGGAGAAAGGCAGACTCCCGCCGCAGGCAACGCAACGCCGGCGTCGCGCAGCGCGACCAGCGTGGCGACGGTGAGGCCGCCGCCGGCGGAATCGCCGGCAATCGCGAGACTCGACGGCTTCGTCCCGTTGGCGAGCAGCCAGCGATACGCAGCACTGGCATCCTCGACTGCGGCCGGGTGCGGGTGCTCGGGCCCCATTCGGTAGTCAATGACCAGGACTCGTGCGCGCGCTGCCCGCGACAGCCGCGAAGCGAGTTCCTTGTGCGTATTGATCGATCCGATCACGTAACCGCCGCCGTGCAGATACAAAATCACGCGGTCGCGCTCCACGCTCGGTGCGCTGATCCATGCTGCCGGCACGCCGCCTGCGCTGACATCTTCGCGCGTGATGTCAGGCGCCAGGGGCATCGCGCCCGACATCGCTTCCATGTTGGCGCGCCATTGATCGATCGACGCCTCACGATCGAACGGATCCCCTCGCATCATGTCGAGGACTATCTGTAACTCTTGGCTCGCCATATGAATGCCCTCCGGGTGTAGTTGTCAGGTCATAGGTGACGTGCTGCGATCGCGCAAGTTCGTCACTTCGGCGTGTACTTGATCAGCACGCGCGAGGCGTCCTTGAATCCGTCGCGGAACTTCTGCTCGAACTTCGGCCAGCCGTCGGGATACTTCTTCGCGTAGGTCTCGAACATCTTCTCGTACACCGCCTGATCTTTCACAAACTCGCCGGTGGCCTCGAAGCTCGGGCCCGCGAGCGAGCCGACGGCAATCTTCGCCGTGCGGCGCCCCGCCCGGATCCGCTTGGCGCGCCATGTGGTCGTTGGCGTGCCGACCCAGACCGCGTCTTGGTGGTAGAAAAACCAGATCTCCGCCGGCTTGCTGAAGCCCCCGCCCTTGCGCTCGCTGGCGATGTAGACGTACTTGGCGCTGGTGAGTTGATCTTTGAGCGTCGTGGACGCGTCGCCGGCGAAGCCGACTCCAACCCATCCGCTTGTCACGCAGAGAGTGAACGCGACCAGCTTCAGCACATCTCGTCGATGCATGAGTCACCTCCGATTCCCGCCCGTCGGTCTGCGCGGGCAGATGCCACTTGATCAAGCAGTTTCAGCGTTACCAATTGCCCGGCCGCACTGCAACGCGCCGTCGCAAAGCTCGCACCGTTTCCATTTGCGG
>JBGOUW010000127.1:0-10702 GCA_041477755.1 Binatia bacterium | reverse complement strand
TCTTTGGCAAAGGCATACTTCTGGAAGCAATCCAGCGCGTCCTGGAGCACCGCCAGCATCAGCCGCTTTTCCCCCGAAACCCCGGAACCGCCGCGGAAGGCGGCGTAGAACTGGGCTGGCAGTAACGCGTCGGGCTCGAAGAGACCAAACGAGCGGTCATTCATGGTGTGCCTCCCCTTCGGTGAAACAGGCTACAGACGCTGAAAATGCCGCACCGCGCGCCATTAGCCAAATGAAAAAATCTGTCCACCGTGGTGATAGCCGCTTATCTCCGGCGCGCCAAGGTTTGATGATACACAACTCCCTCCCCCGATCAGGTTCTGATCGGAGCAGGGAGTTATGCCCATCGCTTGGCCCGGCCATGCGCCGGGACCAAGCTATTTCTTTGCGCCGAGGACGGCTTCCTTGAGCGGCTTGGCAACCGAGAAGCGGACCTTCTTGCGGGCCGGAATCTTGATCGCTTCGCCAGTTTGGGGGTTGCGGCCCATACGGGCCTTGGTCTGCACCTTCTTGAAAGTTCCCAGACCAGGGATCTTAACCGGATCACCTTTCTTGAGTGAGCCGACGATGATCTTCACCAATCCATCCAACACCGAGTCGGCTTGCTTCTTCGCCAAGTCCGCCGCTTCGGCCAGCTTCTGCACCAATTGTGATTTCGTCATCAACCGTCCTCCCCTCTTCAAGCAAATTTCTCAACGGCCCCAGAACCGTTTAAAATCGCGCTATAAGTGCAACGAGTGCCCTCTGATGTCAAGCAAAATCTTGCCGCGACGGGTCGGCGAATCGCCGTCCACCAGCCGCGGGGAGCGGCGTCCGCGTCGGCCGAATGAGCAGGCGGCGGAAGGGCTGCGCCCCCACACTCTCCGACGCCAAGCCGTAGGCCTCGACGAGTTGATGCTGGAGGCGACGCACGTAGGCATTCTGCGGTCCCAACTCCACGGGCCGGCGCTCAGCAATGGCGCAGGCGATCGCGTCTTCGGCCTCGCGCAGTGCCGCCTGCTGATCGGGATCGGGTTCCTCGTTCCTGATCTCGAAGTGTTCGCGTAAGAAATCCATCAACTTGCCCACGGTATTGGCGTTCACGGCATGAACCGGCACGTCGTGAGTCATCAACTCGCGCAGCTTCTTCGGATGCTTGCGTGACAAGGCGCGGAGCGTCAGCACGAGATCGGCGTCGCGCGGATGGCTGCAGACCGTGGCCGTGGCATCCAACTCATGGATGGCGCGCTCCAGCCGGTCGCGACTGATCGCGTACGGAAAGATACGGACGGGCCGGCGCGATGAACGCCCTTCTTCGCTGGCCCACTGCGTCGGGGTGGGTGACTCGACCCGCGGCTCTTCGCGATCGATGCTGCCGTCCGGCCGGCGCAGCCGTAGCTCCGGTTGCGCCCGCGCGTGCCGCAGCAAGGCATCAACGACTTTGGCGACATCAGGATGGACCGCGAAGCGTTCCTGGCTGTGAATCTCGATCAGCATGTCGAACGTCGGCGGCGCCTTGCGTTCGAGCACTGTCTTCTGCGTGCGGCGGCGGCGCGCCTCTTCATCACCCAATGTGACCGACTGGATACCGCCGATCAGATCGGCCAGCGTCGGATTGGTGATCAAGTTCTCCAGCGTGTTGCCATGCGCCGTCGCGATCAGCTGCACGCCGCGTTCGGCAATCGTGCGGGCGGCGAGCGCTTCCGCTTCGGTACCGATCTCATCGATGACGACGACTTCGGGCATGTGGTTCTCCACCGCCTCGATCATCACCGCGTGCTGCAGATCCGGTGTCGGCACCTGCATGCGGCGGGCCCGGCCGATGCCCGGGTGCGGGATGTCGCCATCGCCCGCGATCTCGTTGGAGGTATCGACGATCACCACGCGCCGCCCCAGATCATCGGCGAGCACCCGCGCAGCTTCGCGCAACAGCGTCGTCTTACCCACGCCCGGCCGGCCGAGGATCAAAACGCTCTTGCCCGCTTCGATCACGTCACGCACGATCTCCACCGTGCCATACACCGCACGCCCCACCCGGCAGGTCAGCCCGATGATCTCGCCGAAGCGATTGCGCAGGGCCGAAATGCGGTGCAGTGTCCGCTCGATTCCAGCCCGGTTGTCTTTGGTGAAGGCCCCGATGCGCGCGACCATGTAGTCGAGGTCCTCGCGCGTGACCTGTCCTTGATTCAACGGCATCACGCCGCTGGGGAAGCGCGCTTCCGGCGGCCGGCCGAGGTCGAGGACGATCTCGATCAGCGTGTCGACCGCAGGGGCGGTCTCGAGTTGCTGCCGCACGCGTGGCGGTAGCACCGCCAGCAACAGGTCCAGGTTATCGGTGATCTCAATGCGCGACTCGGTCATGTAACGTCACCTCGAATGGTAGCGCACCACACGCGCGGAGGCCCCTAAGCATATTCGGTCTCCGCCTCCGGCGGCCGCTGCGACACAGCCCGCGTCAGCTGCGCAAACAAACTCGACTCCCGCTTGAAGAATCCGTCGGTGTGCAACGAGACCGAAAGGTGCAGCAGCTCGTAGTCGAGATGATGGCAAAGCTCGTGCAACAAGGTCCGCAGGAACGTTTTGAACGCGACCACTTGGCCGCGCTTGGCGGTGATCATCCAAACTTCAATCTTGTCCTGCCGCGGCCCCGGACTGTACAGCCCGTGCAATTCACCCCGGGTATCGGACGGACGCGTTCCGCGCACCAACGCCCGCACCACCGGCACGTGTAGCGCACCGCAAATCTCGTCGCTGATCGCTTGTGCCAGCCGCTCGATCGCCGGCTGCTCGCCCGATTCGAGCGCGCGAACTAGCAGCGCAGTCGCGCGTGCAAGGCGCGGGCTGACCCGCACGGGAACGGCCGGAGTCGTATTGCTCCGGTCGTAGACCTTCTGCTGACTGCGTGGCAGACGATGACGGAAGTTCGGCATGGGCCCACCCAACCTCACCCCAGAGACTCACAGCGCGGTGGCGCTCCGACAACAGTGTATCGAAGGGATGAATGGGAAAGTCAACACAGAAGTGTGCCGGCCACGAAGAAACGCGGTCGCAACTTCGGCACCGCCCTCGCGTTCAACACCCCGACAAGGGAGAATTCAATGTCGAAGATTGTTCGTGCAGTCGCACTCGTGTTGGCAATCGGCGCACCGACGCTCACCCTGACCTGTACCAGCGCCGGCGCCTGCTGGTCCGCACCGCGCAACTACTATCGCCACCATCCACACCATCGCTATCCTTGCCATTCGCGCATCGTCCGCACTCCCTGCTGGGACGGCGAGTGGACTCCGCGCCGCCCCCGCTAGACGGGTCGGCGATCAGACGGAAATCTTTCGGTCAAAGCTTCGAGTCGCCGCGTTTGCCCAGATTGCGAAACGCGGGGGTCTCTTGTGCGGCCGCTAGCTGCGCGCCGCTCGACGAAATTTCCGGCGTACTCGACTCGCTGCCGCTGCTGCACGCGCTGATCGCTAGCAGCAATCCAATCACAGCGAGCACCGAGGCAATCGCGCGCATGGGTAAAGTCTCTCAGATGCTACCGTCCGCTGCAACCGTTTCGTCGACATGCATCGGCAGTGCCGCCCGCAGGCATCCAATCCACAACGGACGCGCCACTAGTACCGCGGCACGGTCGGATCGACCGTCTGCGACCACGCGTCGATGCCGCCGGTGAGATTGATGACGCGGACAAGGTCACGCTGCGCGAGAAAACTCGCAACCTGCGTGCTGCGCACACCGTGGTGACACATCACCACGATCTCGGCGGCGGGATCGATCTCGTGCAGTCGTCCTGCAATCTCGCCCATCGGAATGTGGACCGCACCGACGAGGCGCGCGATCGCCAACTCCTCGGCCTCCCGCACGTCGAGCAGCACCAAGTCGTCGCCACGATCGAGTCGCTGTTTGAGCTCGAGTGGCGAGATCTGCGACGGCATGGGCCCTCCTATTCCTCATCCAACCACGCCAAGGGGTTCGCCGGTCCGTTCCCGTGGCCGAGCGTGAGCGCGCCGCGAATCGCGGCGGTGATGAAGCGCTTGGCGACATCGATCGCATCGTCGAGCGTGCGGCCGAGCGCAAGATTGGCGGTGATCGCGGCAGAGAGTTGGCAACCGGTGCCGTGGGTGTGTCGCGTGTCGATGCGCGGGGCGCGCAGCTCGCGCACGGCATTGCCGTCGTCGAGGACGTCGACGGATTCGTCGCCCGCCAAATGGCCGCCCTTGAGTAGTACCGCACGGGCCCCGCGCTGGATCAGCGCCCGCGCTGCTGTCCTCATCTCGGGTACGTTGGAGATTGAGCGCCCCGTGAGCGCCGCGGCCTCCTGCGTATTCGGCGTCACCAACCGCGCCAGCGGAATCAACGTTGCCAGTAGCTCGTCGCACGCGGCCAGCTCCAACAGCGGTGCGCCGCTCTGCGCGACCATCACCGGATCGACGACGAGGTTGTCGATGCGCCAATCGCGCACCGCAGCCGCGACGACTTTAATGACCGCGGCGTTCGCCAGCATGCCGGTCTTCACCGCATCAGCGCCGATGTCGCTCATCACCGCATCGATCTGCTGCCGCACGAACGCCGGTGCAACCGCTTCGATGCCGCTCACGCCGGTGGTGTTCTGTGCCGTGAGTGCGGTGACCGCGCTCATACCGTAGACGTGGAAGACGGTGAAGGTTTTGAGATCCGCTTGAATCCCCGCCCCGCCGCCCGAGTCCGACCCCGCGATGGTCAAGGCACGCGCAGTCATTTCAAGTGATCGATCAGCAGCGTACCGATGCCGAGGAACGACAGGAAGCCGAACACGTCGGTGAAGGTGGTGACGATGACGCCGGAACCGAGAGCCGGATCCTGCCGGACCGCCTTGAGCAGAATCGGAATCGCCGCGCCCGACAGGCCGGCGACGCCCATGTTGATCACCATCGCCAGAAACAGCACGAGGCCGAGAAACGGATTGCCGCGCCAGAGGAACGCGGCAACCGCGCTGACCAGCCCCGTGGCGGCGCCGATCGCGAAGCCGACCATGACCTCTTTCACCACCGCGCGCAGGCCGCTGGAGAATTCGATTTCGCCCAGCGCGATGCCACGTGTGATTACGGTGAGCGCCTGCGTGCCGCCATTGCCACCCATGCCGGCGACGATCGGCATGAAGGTGGCCAGCGCGACGATCTGCGCGATCGAATGCTCGAACAACCCCACCACCCAGGCGGCGAGGAATGCCGTCGCCAGGTTGATCAGCATCCACGGCAGTCGCTTGCGGATGGACTGCGCGGCCGGACTGAAGACACGGTCCTCCTCCGACAAGCCGGCCATCTGATACATGTCCTCGGTGGCCTCTTCGGTGATCACGTCGATGACGTCGTCGACCGTGATCACACCCAGCATGCGACCGTCGTCGTCGGTGACGGGAATCGCCAGCAGGTTGTAGCGCGCCACCAAGCGCGCGGCCTCTTCCTGGTCGGCGCGCACGTTGACGCTGGCGGGATCGGGGATCATCAACTCGCCGCACAGCTTGCTCGGTGGTGCCGACACCAGGCGGCGGATCGGCACCACGCCGCGCAGGCGGTTCTCGCCGTTGACGACGTAGAGGTACATGATGGTTTCGCTGTCGTCACCGGCGGCGCGCAAGCGATCGATGGCGGCCTGCGCGGCCATGGTCTCTTCGAGCGCCACGAAGCGCGTGGTCATCACGCGACCCGCGCTCTCGGGCGGATACATTTCAGCTTTGCGCAACTCCGCCTGCTTGGGTTCGGGCAAGCGTGCCACCACTGCGGCGCGACGCTCCTCGGGTACCGCACCGATCAGTTCGAGCAAGTCGTCGATTTCGAGCCGGGCCATGACCCCGGCGAGGCGTTCGTCACTGAGCGATTCGATGACTTGCGGCAGCAATTCCGGCGGTAGCTCTTTGAGCGTGTTGGCGGCGCGCTGGCTGCTGAACAGCAGATCGACGACGGTGCGAATCTCCTCCGGTTCGAGCCCGCTGAGCAGGGGGGCGAGATCGGCGGGATGCAGGCGCGCGAGCAAGCGTTCAGCACGGCCGGTGACACCGCCCGCGAGCAACTTGCGTAGAATTCCGACTGTAACGTTTGCCGTCGCCATGAAGATCCCGTTCAGCGCGCCGGGACCTCCACGGAGGTCTAGGCGGGAAGAACCAATACCGAGTATCTACTGTGCGGTTCGGGCCGCGGATCGCCTTCTATGCCCATCTCAAGTACGAAAATTCTCTTAGCGTAGTTTGCACCAAGGTGCCAGAGAAATCCGCGAGCCGCCGGCATGCAGCTAGTGCCCGCGCGTGTAAACCAAGTCGATGCCGACGAAGGCGGCCAGCAGCGCGCCGAGCGCCAGCCACAGCACCAGCCGGCGGGTGTGGTCGGTCACTTCTCGAGTTCCTCGCGCACCGAGTAGAGCTTCTGGCGCGCTTCGCTGATGTAGGCATCGAGGTTGCGGCGATGGTTGGCGAACAGTCCGCTTGGGCTGCCGTCGAACACGATGAACGGCTTGAATGTCGCCGCCTGGCCGAGCGCGGTCGCTACTTCGTCGAACAAGGTACGAATGATCGGCTTGGTCTCCTCGCCGTGACGATACTCCCGCTCGATCGCCCGCACGAGATGGAAGATCACATGAGCAACGCCTTGGGCATGGTAAAAGTCGTCGTCGGTGCGCCACACGCTCTCGGGGCTGCGGTACAAGGCCGCATGCGCATCGCCGAGCAAATCCGTCCACGCCTGAATGAGGCGAATCAGTTCCATGTTGCGCTGATTGATCGGCTTCGATCGCGGCGGCTTCGCCTGCAAACCGGCGACATACGCGCGCAGCCGCTGCACGGCTTCGGCGTACTTGCTCTCGGCCGATGGGAGCCAGAGTTTGAAAGCGTCGTTGCGCAATGCCGTGTCCGCAGCCACCAGGTTGTCGTCGTACGGGTCGCTCGAGACTTTGGTGAGATGGTCTTTGAGCACGCGCACGCTCTCGCGCAGCGCTTGCAGGATGCCGAGTTGGCGATTGGCGTTGTTGTCGGCCCACAGAGTGGGGCCCCAAAGGATGAAGTCGTTCGGCCGCCAGCCGGTTACGCCGTGCAGCTCGTGATCCATGATCTCGGCGGTCGTCGTGGCAAATGCCTCGCCACCAATCAGCGGCTCGCTGTCCGGAAAGCGCGCCGCCAGATCGAACGGCAGCTCGTTGTGGCGCTTCTGCCCGAAGTGCAGCACCAGCGGTCCGGCTACAATCGCCAGCACCACGATGATCGCAATGATCACGCCGAACGGAAAGCCACGGCGCGGAGGCGGAAGCAGTGTCCCGTTGTCAGCCATGCCGTGTGGGTAGCACGAGCGCAGCGGCGAGTGAACCGCCAAGCGCTTTCGACTGTCAACTTTCTATTTCTCATTGTAAGGACAACGCATGCCGGAGGCGGCGGTGCTTACGATCTCAGACACGCTGGTGCGGTACGGCGAGACCGTCGCGGTCGACGGCGTCTCGCTCGCGATTGGCGCCGGCACGATCCACGCGCTGATCGGCGAGAACGGCGCCGGCAAGTCGACCCTGCTGCGGGCGATCGCCGGCGTCACAGCGCTCGATCGCGGCGCAATTGTGTCCGCGCGGCCGCTGCGCATCGAATGGGTGCCGCAAGAAATAGCGCTGGCACCCGATCTGACCGTAAGTGAGACGATCTTCCTCGGCCGCGAGCTGCATAGCGGAGCGCGTCTGCTGCGTCGCACGGCGATGCAGCGCGCGGCGCGCGCGGCGCTTGCCCAGATCGGCTGCACCGCGTCGCCGACCGCACGCGTTGGCGAGCTGAGCGCGCCGGTGCGTAAACAAGTGCAGCTGGCGCGCGCCTTCGCGGCACCAGCCGACATGCTGCTGCTCGACGAGCCGACCGCTGTGCTCGGCCGCGCGGAAACCGATCCACTGTTCGCCGCGATTCGCAGGGCGCGCGACACGGGCACGGCGATCGTCTACGTGTCGCATCAGATCGACGAGGTGCTGGCGATCTCCAACACCGTCACCGTCCTACGCGATGGCCAACATGTGTCGACCGATCCGGTCGCTGCAATCGACGCGGCGACTATCGTGACGCGGATGGTGGGGCGGCAACTGGCTACGGTCGCGAAAAGGTCCCCAGTCCCCAAGAGAGAGGGTGTCGCACTGCGAGTGCGCCGATTGTTCGCGCCGCCACTGCGCGACATCTCTTTCGAGGTCGCGGCGGGTGAGATCCTCGGGCTCGCCGGACTTGTCGGTGCCGGCCGCAGCGAACTGCTCGATTGTATCGCCGGCACTGCCCCGCAAACCGGTGGCGATGTTGACCTCCGCGGCACGGTGGCGCTGGTGCCGGAGGATCGCCTGCGCAACGGGTTGGTGCCGACGCTGTCGTTGCGCGAAAACATTTTTCTGCCCGCGCCCACGTGTTGGTTGCGGGCGCGCCGCGAACGGATTGAAGCGGATCAATGGATCGAGCGGCTGGCGGTTCGCACCCGCGGTGCGCACGCGTTGCCGGCGGCGCTCTCGGGCGGCAACCAGCAGAAGGTATTGTTGGCCCGCGCGCTGCGACGTGCGCCCGATGTGCTACTGCTCGACCACCCAACCGCCGGGGTCGACGTCGGCGCGAAGGCCGACATTCACACCATCATCCGCGCGCAAGCCGATGCCGGTGCCGCGGTCGTGATCGCATCGAGTGAGCTGCTCGAACTGCTGGCGTTGTGTGACCGCGTCATCGCGCTACGCCAAGGTTCGCAAGTCGGCACCCTCGCCATCGACGACGCGGATGAGCCAAGACTCGCGGCGCTGATCATGGGGGCAGCGTGAGGCGCTGGCGATTGGTCTCCGGCGCCAGTGCCGCGCTGATTCTCACACTCGAGTTCGCGCTGTTCGCGGTCTTGTTGGCGCCGCACGACGGGCGTGCGAACACCTTCGCCAATCTCGGCAACATTAGTTTGATTCTGAAGTACTCCAGCATCTACGGCATCGGCGCGATCGGCGCGGCGCTAATCATCGGCAGCGGCGGCATCGATCTCGCCGCCGGATCCGTGATTGCGCTCGCTTCCGTGGTCACCGGACATTTGTTCGTCGTCGACGGTTGGCCGTTGTCCGTGGCGATCGCCGCGGGGCTCCTCACCGGCACGCTGGTTGGCAGTGTCGCCGCCGCCTTGATCGTACGGGCGCAATTGCCACCGTTCATCGCGACGCTCGGCACGATGGGAATGGCGCGCGGTGCCGGCTTCCTGGTCACCGAAGGACGGTTCTACGATTTGTCGGGGCGGCTGCCGGCCGAGTTCGCGCCGCTCGGGATTCCGCTCGGGGCATGGCCGGGCGTGCTGATGTTCGGCGCCGCAATCGCATTTCACATCGTGCTGCAATACACCGCGCTCGGCCGCCATTTGCTCGCCATCGGCGGCAACGAGACCGCGGCACGCTACGCCGGTGTGCGCGTGAATCGGGTGAAGATCTTCGTCTACGTTGCCGGCGGCACGCTCGCCGCACTCGCTGGGGTCGTGCTCGCGGTCGTGCAGGGCCAGGGCAAGGCCGATCTCGCGACTGGCTACGAGCTCGACATCATCGCGGCCGCGGTGATCGGTGGCGCATCGTTGAGCGGCGGTCGCGCATCGGTGGTCGGGGCCGTGCTCGGCTCGCTGATCTTCGGCGTCTTGCGCAACGCGTTGCCGCAGATCCCCGGCGGCACCTACGCCGATCGGCTGATCATCGGCGTCGCGGTGTTGGTGATCGCCGTAATGGATCGGGTGGCGGCGAAGCGCAGCGTCTGAAGAGCGGAATCGGAATTCAGCGCAGAGACGCTGAGCCGCGGAGGCGGAGAGCGGAAGGGACGATTGTTGGCGGAGTTGCTTCATGCCGCCTTGGTGGTGTTGAGTATGCTTCATGCGCAAGACGCTTGCTCTCTGCTCGATCCTGTTCCTCTCATTCGCGTGCTCCAACCCGTCCGATCAACCGCGCAAGCTGCGCTTCGCCATCATCCCAAAGGCGATCCATATTCCGGTGTTCGAGTACGCCCGCATCGGCGCGGAGCGAATGGCGAAGGAGCTGGGCGTTGAAATTTTGTGGCGCGGGGCGGAGACCACCGACGAAATTCGCCAGAAGGAAATCCTCGAGTCGTTCATCAGCCAACGCGTCGACGGCATCGCCATCTCGTGCCTGAACGGCGATCTGCTCACCGATGCGATCAATCGAGCGGTCGACACCGGCATTCCGGTGGTCACGTGGGACTCCGACGCACCGAAGAGCAAACGGCTGGCGTTCTACGGGGTCAACGACGTCGAAGGTGGCCGCGCACTGGGCGACGGCTTGGCGAAATTGCTCGGCGGGAAGGGTCGTGTCGCGCTCATCACGTCGCTCGGCGCTGACAACTTGCAGAAGCGACTCGAAGGCGCGCAGGCCGCGCTCACGCGGTATCCCGGCATCACCGTGGTCGAGACCTTCGACGTGCGCGACGACGCGGTGCGCGTCGCCGAAGTAATCGCATCGGCGACGCAGCGCTATCCCGATCTCGACGGCTGGTTGTCGGTCGGCGGCTGGCCGGTGTTCGTACGCAACGCGCTCGACCCGGTCGATCCCGCGCGGACCAAAGTCGTCGCCTTCGACACCATCCCGCCCGCGCCCGACCTGCTGCGCGCCGGCAAAGTGCAGCTACTCGTCGGCCAGAAATATTTCGGCTGGGGCGAAGAGTCGGTGCGCCTGCTCAAGCAAATCGCCGACGGCCAGCGGCCGACGGAGGTCTACCACTACTCCGGCATCGACG
>JBGOUW010000322.1:0-5916 GCA_041477755.1 Binatia bacterium | reverse complement strand
TTGACGAAGTGCGGGCGAAAACGCGACCCGGTCGCCATGGTCGCGATGGCGTTGGCCATCTGCAGCGGAGTTGCGGTGACGTAGCCTTGTCCGATTGCGACCGAGAGGGTTTCGCCGGCGTACCACGGCTGATGGAAGCGCTTTTTCTTCCACGCGACATCGGGAATCGTGCCCGTCTTCTCGTGTTCGAGCGCGATGCCGGTCGGCATGCCGAGGCCGAAGGCGCGTGCGTAGCGCGCGATGGTGTCGATCTGCATACGCTGCGCGAGTTGATAGAAAAACACGTCGCACGATTGCACCAACGCTTCGTGGAGATCGACCGCGCCGTGGCCACCCTTCTTCCAGCAGCGGAAGTAGTGACCGCCGAACTGCACGCCGCCGCCGCAGTGGATACGGGTGAACGGGTTGATCAACCCTTCCTCGATCGCGGCGGTGGCCATGATGAATTTGAATGTCGAGCCGGGCGGATACTGGCCCTGAATCGCACGGTGCGTCAGCGGATGGTGCGGGTCCTTCATCAGCCGCTGCCATTCGTCGGTACTGACCCCGTGCGCGAAGACGTTGGGGTCGTATGACGGATGGTTGACGTACGCGAGGATCTCGCCGCTGTTGGGATCGAGGGCGACGATCGAGCCGTCGCGCTCGCCCAGCGCGCGTTCCGCCGCCGCTTGCACCTCGAGGTCGACCGTCAACGTCACCGTGTTCCCCGGCACCTCTTCGACTTCGCGCAGCACGCGCAGTTTGCGTCCGACCGCATCGACTTCGATTTGCTGGCCGCCATCGACTCCGCGCAGCGCCGATTCCCAGCCGCGCTCGAGTCCGGTCTTGCCGATCAGGTCACCCATGCGATAGCGCGGGTCGGCCGCGAGTTCCTTCTCACTCACTTCGCTGACGTAGCCGAGCAGTTGTGACAGCGTGGTGCCGAGCGGATAGCTGCGCCGGGGCGTGATGGTGAGACTGACGCCGGGCAGATCGAGCTGATGGGTTTCGAGCGCGACCATGTCGTTCCAGTCGACGTCCCGCTTGACGACGACTTCCTGAAACGCGGGACGGCCCTTGGCTTGGTGCAGGATGGACTGCGTCTCGGCCGAGCTCTGCTGCAGCAGTTGCGCCAGGTTCTCCACCGTGACGGCGAGGTTGCTCGCGTCCTCGGGGACCAGCACGGCGTCGAAGGAGGGGCGGCTGTCGACGACGACTTGGCCATTGCGGTCGAGCACGGTGCCGCGGGTGGCGTGGACGCGATGCAGGCGGATGCGGTTGTTTTCGGACAGGACGCGCTTCTCCTCGCCTTCGATGACTTGCAGGATCCACAGGCGACTCACGAGGCCGAGCAATCCGACGACGGCGGCGATGAGGAACACCGCGAGGCGGCGGCGCAGCGCCACCGGTGTCTCGCGTTGCGCCAGCGGGATCATGCCTCGTCCTCGGCTTCGGTGATGTGGCGCGTGGAGGCCAGCATCGCGAACACCGGCGGGCTCAGCGCCGCCGCCACCGCGGCTTCGATCACCAAGTGTCGCGCGAGGGTCGACCAAATGCCGGCAGTGGAGAGAAAGATCGCAATCAGGCCGACGACCACCATCGTCTTGATGACCGAGGCGAGAAAGACGAGCACGACCTTCGAGATCGCGTTGTCGACCCACAGGCGGCGCGAGGTCAGGTAGACCAGGGCGAACACGAGTGACATCGCAAAGGCGTTGAGCCCGACGGCGCCGCCCGAAAAGCTGTCTTGGGCGTAACCGAGAAAAAAGGCGCCGAGCGCGCCGCCGACAGTATGTTGGTGGAGGCCGAGATAGACGCAGAGGATGAGCAACAGATCCGGGATCGCGCCGCCGAGCGGCAGCCAATGCCACACCGTCGTCTGGAGTACCAGGGCGGCGATGGTGGCGGCACTGAAGATCAGCAAGGTGCGCATCTCAAGAGTCACCGTTGGCCGGCTCGTTCACGCGCGCGCCGGGAGCGACCACCAACACGTCTTCGAGGCGTTCGAGCGATGCGCTCGGTCGGACTTCGGCCAATTGCAGCAGGCCGCGATGGTTGCGCGACACCTTGGTCACCTCGCCGATCAATACGCCCTTGGGGAAAATACCATCGAGGCCCGACGTGGTGACGCGATCTCCGACCGCCACGTCCTCCCCGCGCTGCAGATACTTCATCACACAGCCGTCCGCCAGTGCGCCGGCGACGATGCCGCGCGCACGGCTGCGCTGGACCACCGCGTCGACGCCGCTGTTGTGATCGGTGACCAGCAGCACCCGCGCGGCATGGGCGCTGGTGGCAACCACCTGGCCGACGACACCGTCGGGTGACAGCACGGCGAAACCTTTGCGCACGCCGTCGCGTTCGCCCTTGTCAATCGTCAGGCTCTGGAACAGAGCGCCGGGGTCACGGCCGGAGATCTGCGCATTGACGGTCTGACCATCGAGTGTTGAGCGGAAGCCGAGCAGCTCCTTGAGGTGCTGGTTCGATTCCTCGATCTCGCCCAAACGGTTGGCGTGCTGTTCCAGTTCCCGCGCCCGCGCGCGCAGCGCCTCATTTTCGGCGCGCACGCCGACCAACTCGACGTAATTGTTCCAGACCGCGGTGAGGGCGCTGCCGGCATCGCTGACGCCGACTTGTAGCGGGCGCATGGCTTCGAGCAGGAGGGCGGTCAGCGGGTCGCGGCGGCGCGGTGCGCGCACGCTGGTCGAGACCAGCAATAGGGAAAACAGCAACAGAAACCCGGAGGTCAGGATGATCCGATTTCTCCGGACGAACTCCAGCATGGGGCAGCGTGCGGGGCGCTAGCGTCCCCGCGCCTTATTGAATGGTGACGTCCTTCAGCAGCGACAGTTCGTCGAGTACCTTGCCAGCGCCCATGACGACCGCGGTCAATGGATCGTCGGCCAACACCACGGGTAGCCCGGTCTCTTCTCGCAGCAACACATCCAAGTTGCGCAGCAACGCACCGCCACCGGCTAGCACGATACCCTTGTCGACGATGTCCGACGCCAACTCGGGCGGCGTGCGCTCGAGGGCGATGCGGACGGCGTCGACGATCTGGTTGATCGGCTCCAGCAGCGAGTCGCGAATCTCTTCGTCGGAGACTTCCACGGTCTTCGGCACGCCAGCGACCAGGTCGCGACCCTTGATCTCCATGGTTTGAATCTCGTTGCCGGGATACGCGGAGCCGATGGTGATCTTGATCAGCTCGGCGGTGCGCTCGCCGATCAGCAAGTTGTACTTGCGCTTGATGTACTGCACGATCGCTTCGTCCATCTTGTCGCCCCCGACGCGGACGGATTTGGAGAACACCACGCCCTTGAGGGAGATGACGGCGACTTCGGTCGTCCCGCCGCCGATATCGACGATCATGTTGCCGGTCGGCTCGGTGATTGGCAGGCCGGCTCCGATCGCGGCGGCCATCGGTTCTTCGATCAGGTAGACTTCGCGGGCACCGGCCGACTCGGCCGACTCCTTCACCGCGCGCTTTTCCACCTCGGTGATGCCAAACGGTACGCAGATTATGATGCGCGGGCGTACCAGCGCCTTGCGGTTGTGGATCTTCTGGATGAAGTAGCGCAGCATCGCCTCGGTAATTTCAAAGTCGGCGATGACCCCGTCCTTGAGCGGACGGATGGCGACGATCGATCCCGGCGTGCGGCCGAGCATTTTCTTGGCTTCGGCGCCGACCGCCAACACTCGGCGTCCGCCGCGGGCGTCCTTCTGCACCGCCACCACTGACGGCTCGTTCGAAACAATCCCTTCGCTCTTCACATAGATGAGCGTGTTGGCCGTTCCCAAGTCGATCGCCAGATCGTTGGAGAACATGCCGAGCAAAAAATCGAGGATCATGGGCCGCGACTTCCGTAGAGTTCCGTCGTGTTGCGAGTTCGGTCGTGCGTACCAGAATCCCTCTAGCAGGGCAAGGAAGAAATGCGATGCGGCCCTGATGGGCGACTAGAGAAGCAGATCGCGATGTCCTGGGCTCGCCTCGACGACGGGTTTTTGATGACGCGCCGCATTGACAAATTGACGCACTGTGTTAAATGGGAGCCACGAAAGGAGATACGAAGATGACAATGAAGAAGACACAGAAGGGCGGGCTGCCGGGGCTGCCAAAACAGTTGGCGACGGTTCGCCACGACGTGGAGAAGGCGGCACGGCGAGCTTGGGATCAGGCGGTTGAGCTGTTGCCGGCGGCACCGCGCAAAGCGGTGCGAAACTTCACTCATGAGGTCGAGCGGGCCGCCAATGATCTGCGCAAGCGGGTAGATCGGACCCGTGCCGAGGTCGAGAAGCGTGGCGAACGGTTGGTTGCTACTGCCGCCGAGCGGGCAGAGAAGGCGCTCAACCCGGTGGTGCGTCGGCTGGATGTGGCGTCGCGGACCGAAGTCGACAAGCTGCGCAAGCGGGTTGCTCAACTCGAGCGGCGCGTGACCACCCCGTCTCACCCGTCGCCCCTAGCCTAGTGGCGCGCGGATCTCGCTCGTAGTTGGAATGCCGTCGCGGCGCTCGCCGCGACGGCTGCTCACCGCCCGTCAGGCGGCGCTGGCCTCTTTGGACGGCTTGCCGTCGCTGGCGCCTTTGTTGCCGCTTTCGGTCTTACTGCCGCTCTCGGTCTTGTCGCTGCTCTCGGTCTTGCCGGAGTCTGACGCGGCCTTGGACTCCGCCCCGCCGTTGGATTTCGACCCGCCCGAATCCTTGCGGGCGTAATCGGTGACGTACCAGCCGCTTCCCTTCAATTGAAAGGAGGTGTTGGACATCAGCTTCGACACCTTCCTTTGCAAGTCGGGCAGCGCTTGAGCGTGGGGTCGCTGAACTTCTGAATCCGCTCGAAGGGCCCACACTTTGCGCACTGGTACTCGTAGATCGGCATCAAGTTCTCCGCTGCCCGATGACGTTAACCAGCGGTCATCCTGTTGTCAACGCGAACCGCTTCTGCAGCGTGCCAGGAGTTCGGCGACGCGCGTTGCAACCCGTGTGGGATCCGCGGTTTGGATCTCGACAAATTTGTCGCGACTCTTGGCGCCTCCGACCACTTGCACGGCCGATTGCGGCACGCCCACTAGGCTGGCGAGCAGTCGAATCACCGCCGCGTTGGCTTCGCCCTCGACCGGCGGAGCGGTCACCTGCAGCTTGAGCGCGTCGCCGCGGAGACCGACCAGCCGGTTATGAGACGCCCGCGGTTGCACCCGCACTTGCAGCCGTACGCCATCCGCCGCCAGCGACAGATAGGGAGCGATCATCGCAACGAGTGCGCTAAATCGAAGAGGCTTTGAACCAGGAAAAACTGCAGGAAATAGATTCCGAGCAAAACGATGAACGGTGAGAAGTCGATCCCGCCGCCAAAGAATGGGAGCGCACGGCGTACCCGGTAGAGCACAGGCTCCGTCGCGGCGTACAAGAACCGGACGATGGGATTGCCGGGATCTGGATTGACCCACGAGAGGATGGCGCGGGCGATCAGTATCCACATGTAGAGCCACAGCACCATGTTCAAGACCTGCGCCAGCGCCGCGAGAAAGTTTGCGATGATGAACATGCGATTGTCGAATCGTTTAGCGTGGACCGGGGTGCATCACAAGACGGGCTTCAGCCGCGTCCCAATTCTCTTGATCGATTGGTTGCCGTGATGACAGCGGCCGCCACCGCTTCCTTGAATCCGCGCCGATCGAGTTCCGTCAGCCCCGCGAGTGTGGTGCCGCCCGGTGAGGTAACTTGCGCGCGCAAGCGCTCCGGCGTCTCGCCGGTCTCTTGCAACATCGCCGTCGCGCCGTAGAGCGTCTGGTAGGTCAGCTCCGCAGCCAGCTGTGCCGGCAGCCCCGCGGCGACGCCGCCGGCGATCAACGCCTCGGCAAACAGGTACACATACGCGGGACCACTGCCGCTCAGGCCGGTGACGGTGTCGATCAACCCTTCATCCGGCACTGCGAGCGC
>JBGOUW010000162.1:0-9474 GCA_041477755.1 Binatia bacterium | reverse complement strand
GCACGTCATTGATGAGGCGCTGCAACCAGACGTGCTCGCCGCCGTGCCACGTACGCGTCTCGCCACCTACGGCGCCTACACCCCGCCCGCGTCCATCCCCGCCCGCAACGACGAGCTGACCAGCGAAACGATGGAGAAGCTGCGCGCGCTCGGCTACGTGCGCTGAGACGCGTGGCGCTGCCGCACCAATTGACCGCCCCTGCGCCCGCCATCGCCCCGTTCGACGGGGTCCGTCGGACGGTTGATCACGACGCTGCCCTTGCTAGGATGCCACTCTGCCGATGAAGCTCTCTCGCCTTCTCCGTGCCGTCTTTGTTGCCGGAACCATCGTGTCGACCATCGGATGCGACCAGGCCACGAAGCACATCGCCCGCTCGCATCTCGCTGGTCTGCCGCCGATCTCGTTTCTCGGCGGTTTAGTGCGCATCGGCCTCGCGCAGAACGAGGGGGGCTTTCTGAGCATCGGTTCGTCACTTCCGCCTGCGCTGCGGGCTAGGGTGTTCCTCCTCGGCGTCGCTGCCGTCCTCGTCCTAGCTGTGGTCTACCTCGCTCGCCCAGCCGGGCCGCGGTTCTCGGTGCTTCTCTGCGCGTGGTGCATCTGGGCCGGCGGCCTCAGCAACCTCTTGGATCGTGTTCTGTTTGCGGGTCGGGTCACCGACTTTATGATCGTCGGTCTCGGGCCACTTCACACTGGCGTCTTCAATGTTGCCGACGTGGCGATCGTAGCCGGCGCTGTCTTCCTCGTTCTCTCCGCTTACGGGGCCCACCCAACCGGCGCTGGACCTGACGGCGTTCAAATGGGGAATCGGTGAACAACCAGCCGGGTAGCCGGATTGCTGCAGTTGCAGCGATCAGCGGCGCACTCCTCCTATTTGTCGGCACCTATCTTCATCCAATGGATGCAGATCCAAATGCGCCATTGGCCGCCTTCACCGAGTACGCCGCCGACGGCCATTGGGTGGCGAGTCATTTGATGCAACTGTTTGGCGTTGTGCTGATGATGGGGGCGCTGGCACTCCTGTCCCGCTGCTTAGCAAGCGGTCCCGCCGACATAGCCGCCACCTGCGGGATGGCGGCTGCGGTAGCGAGTCTGGCGGTAGCGGGCGCACTACAAGCTGTGGACGGCGTCGCGCTAAAGTCCATGGTCAACACGTGGGCAGCGGCACCGGAATCAGAGAAGGTGGCTCTCTTCCATGCCGCCTTTGCGGTCAGACAAATCGAGATCGGACTGGCGAGTATCGCCAGTTTGCTCCTTGGTCTGACCGCGACGATCTATGGCGTCGCGCTGTTGATTGATCCGCGTTTCCCCAAATGGTTGGGCGCGCTAGCGATTGCCGGCGGACCTCCGACTGCGGTAGCCGGCGTTGTGATTGCCTATACCGGCTTTTCAGGGCCGGCTATGGACATCAACATGCCCTCCAGTTTTCTGCTGCTGTTGTGGATGATCGCTCTCGGCGTCCATCTGTGGAGAAGCCGAGTGCTGTAGGAATCTGCTCGTACCTGTCGGCCTTACATCTCAGCCAGCAACGCCTCGATACGCTGAAAGACGGTGTGAATGGTCTCCTCGTCGGGCAGGATCGTGATGCGGAAGTGATCGCTGTAGTCGACGTTGAACGACGAGCCGGGTACGACCAGCACATGTTTCTCGTCGAGCAGCGCCATCGCAAAGGCATTGTCGTCGAAGTTCGGAAGGACATCCTTCTTGGCACGGATGAACGCGTAGAGTGCACCGCTCGGCGGCGTCAAAGTGAGGTAGCGTGAACGCGCGACTGCGTCGATGACGGCTTGGCGCTGGCGACCCAATCGTCCCGTCGGAGCTGTCAGGTCGTAGATACTCTGCACGCCCCCGAGCGCGGTCTGCACGGCCCACTGCCCCGGGACGCTCGCGCACAGCCGCAGCGACGCCAGCATTTCTAGGCAGCTCAGATATTCCGCGGCGTGTTCGCGCCGGCCGCTGAAGAACACCCAGCCGGTACGGAATCCGCACGCGCGGTACACCTTGGAGAGCCCGCCGAAAGTGGCACACAGCGTGTGCTCGCAGAGCGTCGCCACCGGGACGTGTTTGGCGTCGCCGTAGAGCACGCGGTCGTAAATCTCGTCGGAGAAGATCGCAATCTTCCGCGCCTCGGCGACACGGACGAGCCCCGCGACCACCTCGCGCGGGTAGACCGCGCCGGTGGGGTTGTTCGGATTGACGATGACCAGCGCCTTGCAGCGCGGACCCACCAGCCGCGCGACCTCCTCGGGGTCGGGAATGAAGTTCGCCTCGGGACGGCACTGATAGTAGATGGGTGTCCCACCGGCGATCACCACCGCCGCGGTCCACAGCGGATAGTCTGGCGCCGGCAGCAACACCTCGTCGCCCGGTTCGAGCAGCGCCTCCATGGTCATGAGGATCAACTCGGAGACGCCGTTCCCCATGAACACGTCTTCGGCGCTGACGCCGGGGATGCCCCGCGTCTGCGTGTCCATCACCACGGCTTCGCGTGCCGGGAAGATGCCCTTCTGATGGCAGTAGCCCTCGGCTTGCGCGAGGTTCTCGAGTAGCGCGAGCCGCAACGTCTCCGGCGGGCGGAAGCCAAACGCGGCTGGGTTGCCGATGTTCAGCTTGAGCACCTCGTAGCCCTTGCGCTCGAGCTCCTGCGCCCGCCGCGAGAGCGGGCCGCGGATCTCGTAGCGAACATGCGCGAGGTGCCGCGCCGGTAAAAGATGCGGCAGCGTGGAGTCTGGCGGCGTCATGGTGACCTCCGCCTTATGCTTCGCGCTGCGCGATTGCGCAAGCGCCGACTCTCCCAGACCGCTTGAGCACGCTCACGCCGCTTGGGCCTTGGCGGCGCCCGCCGCTGTGCGAAAGTCGCCGGCGACTTCCCGCACGCGCAGCGCCCAGACAACGAGCAGCACTGTTGCCACCGCCACGAGTCCAACGCACAGTCCGATCCACAAACCGACCACGCCCCAGTTGAGTTTGAAGCACAGCAGGTAACCCAACGGCAGCCCCAGCAACCAGTGGCCGATCAGGTTGCTCACCAACGCCGTGCGCGTGTCGCCGGTACCGCGTAGGGCGCCGGTGGCCACGACTTGTATGCCATCGAACAACTGAAACACCGCGGCAATGATGACCAGCGTGGCGCCGATCGTCACCACCGTCGGATCGGACGTGAACACACGCACGATCGACGCGGGGATCGAGAGAAACACCACACCGGCACCGATCATGAACAGCCCGCCGAGCAGCAGCGCGGTGGAACCAGCGCGCGCCGCGGCGTCAGCTTGACGACGACCGAGGGCTTGTGCGACCCGCACCGCCGCCGCCGCAGAAATCCCGAGCGGGACCATGAAGGTGAAGTTCGCCGCGTTGAGCGCGATCCGATGCCCCGCCAGCGCGGTCGCATCGAGCCGCGCAGCGAGCGTCGTGACCGCCGCAAACACCCCGCACTCGATCGCCATCTGCACCGCCGCCGGCAGACCGAGCGCAAGCAGTCGCATAAAGCGCCGGCGATCCAGCCCACGCGGGACGCTCAACAGCCCGCCGTGCGTGCCACGCTCGCGCCACAACATATAGGCGATCAGACACGTCGCCATGTAGATGCGCGCCAAGCAGGTCGCCCATCCCGATCCTTCAGCGCCGAGCGCGGGAAACCCCAAGTGTCCGAACACCAGTACCCAGTTGGCGCCGGCGTTGACTAGGTTGGCAGTCACCACCGTCACCATGATCGGCATGACCACGTTCGTCGCCTGCAAATAGCGTCGCGCTGCCGTGAGCAACAGCAGCGGCAACAGGCTCCAGCTCAGCGCCCGCGAGTACGGGATTGCCTGTTGCAGCACCTCCGGTCGTACCCCAAGGGCTGCGAGGTACGGCATGCCCCACCACAATAGCGCAACGCCGGGTATCGCCGTGAGGAGTGCAACATACGCACCCTGCACCAACCAACCATGGGCCTCATCGAGCTGCCCGGCAGCGAACGCGTGCGCGACGGTGTAGTCCAAGGCGAACAGTAACCCCATGCCGAACAACGCCACGGTGAAGAAGATCGAGCCGCCCAGCCCGACTGCGCCGAGTGCTTCCGGGCTGACCCGTCCGACCATCATGCTGTCGACCAGCCCCATCGTTATCCAGCCGACTTCCGCGGCGACGACCGGACCTGCCAGTCGCAACAACGGGCCGAGCTCCGCGCGCAGTGCGGCGCGGGAGCGGCTAACAAGGGATAGGCGTTTCATGGCATCGAAGCGTCTACCCTATTGCTGTCCTGTCCGGGTCGGCACGAATCCGTTCGACGTTGCGTACCACATCGCGGGTCGGTTTGTCTCCGAGAACGCAGACGACCGAGAGTGAGCGAGGGTATAGCCAGCGACTATTTGTTTGCACCTCTTGGGGTGAAAGAGGATAGTCGCCGACCGTAGCACCCTCACGTTCGGCAGCGCGATGCTCCACCAGTGCCCGGACGGCAGCGACCTGTGCCAGCTCACGCACGCGCGCGGCCTGATGAACCAATCCGGCGGCACGGTCATCGGCGAGTTGCCCGGCCCGATCGCGTACGGGCCGTATGCCCCCTGATGTGATCATGCGAGGGACCGAGACTCTTCCGACTCACCCCGCCAACCGTTGCGCCACGCGGACACCATCGCGTGTCGCCGCGACATCGTGCGTGCGGATCAACGCCGCGCCGTTGTAGACGGCGATCGCGGTCGCACTGAGCGAGCCGAACAGCCGATCGGCGGCGTCGGATTTACCTGTCCATTTGCCAATGAATGACTTGCGCGAGATGCCGACCAGCAGCGGACGCCCCAAGCCGCGCAGCTGATTGAGGCCGGTGATGATCTGGCGGTCGATGTCGTTCCACGTGAGTTCGCTGCCGCGGTGAAACCCAATTCCGGGATCGAGCACGATCTGCTCCTGTGGAATCCCGGCGAGGTCGGCGCGCGCGAGGATCTCACGGAATTGATGCTGGATCATCTGCAACGGCGGCTGCCGCGTAGATCGATTGCCGGGCGCCATCAGGATCACTCCCTGCGCGCGTCGCGCAACGCCGGCCATCTCAGCATCCGCGCGGAGGCCACTCACGTCGTTGAGAATCTTGGCGCCCGCATCGAACGCCGCTGCCGCAACCGCAGCGCGCTGCGTGTCGGCCGACAATGGAACATCAACAGCACTCGCCAGCGCGCGCATCGCCGCGGTCATGCGCGCGATTTCCTCGGCTTCGCTGATCTGCGTTCGCAGATACGGCGCCGTCGACATGGCGCCGACATCAAGAATGTCGGCGCCTTCGGCCATCATCATCCGTGCACGCTCCACGACCGCCGCCGCATCGCGCACGACCGAGCCGCCGTAGAAAGATTCCGGGCTGACGTTGATGACCCCGACGAGACGGACTGGCTGTCCGTCGCCGATCGCAATACCGGCAAGACTGGCGACGGCCATGGGTGCGCGACTCACACGATCTGACGCGCGCGCAGTTGCGCGATCTCGTCCGCGGATATTCCGAGGAGTTCGTGCAGGATCTCAGCGGTCGCATCTCCCAGCAGCGGTGCGGGACGAATCTCGCGCGGCGACTCGGACAGCTGCACCGGACAGCCCGGCATGCGCACCGTCCCATGCTGCGGATGCTCCACGTCGACGATCATGCCGCGCTCCTGCAGGTGCGGGTCATTCACCACGTCGTTAGTGTCGAACACCGCGCTGCAGGGGACGCCGCTGCCGGCCAACGCGTGCATGGCATCCCACTTCGAGCGCGCGCGCGTCCAAGCGGAGATCATCGCGAACACTTCGTCACGGTGCTGGTTGCGCGCCGCCAGCTCGGTATAGCGCGGGTCCCCGATGAGATCGCTGCGGTCGATGGTGCGCAGCACCGCGTTCCACATCTCCAGCGTAGTGAGGAAGATGTAGACGAAGTCGTTCGGGCCACCGGGGTCGGACGGGTACAGATCGATCGGCACCATCTGCGCCACCGTGTTGCCCAACCGCGGCACGGCCACGTTCGCAATGTACTGGCCGAGCATTCTGACTCGCATGAAGTTCACCACCGCATCCTGCATCGCGACCTCGACCCGCTGGCCGCGGCCGGTCTGCTGTCGTTGGATGTAGGCGGCGAGAATGCCGACCGCAGCATGAACGCCGGTGCCGGTGTCACCGAGCGTGGGTCCGGGCGAGCACGGCGGCGAGTCGGGAAATCCCGTCACACTCAGCGCCCCGCCGGCGGCCTGCGCGATGGTGTCGAAGCACTTGTACTCGTGATACGGGCCGTAGGTCCCGAACCCCTTGATGGTTGCGTAGATCAGGCCCGGGTGGAGTTGGCTCAGAGTGGCGTAGTCGAGTCCCAGCCGCTCCATCACGCCGTAGGCGAAGTTCTCGACGAGTACATCGAATTGCGGGACGAGACGCAGGAACAACGCGCGGCCCTCTTGCGATTGCAGGTTGAGAGTGACGCTGCGCTTGTTGGCATTGAGGACGACGAAATAGAGCGAGTCCTGACCCGGCTTGACTCCAAACGCGTGGCGCCCCGGCTCGCCGCGCGGCGGCTCGACTTTCACCACCTGCGCGCCGAGAAATCCCAGCAACTCGGTGCAGGCCGTGCCGGCTTCGAACTGCGTCAGATCCAGAATTCGCAAGTGGGTGAGTGCCGCCATGCCGACCTCCGCGCGCGGGGACGATACCGCAGCCGCGGCGTCGATGGCAACGCCGGTCAAAAAACCAAGGGAGCGAGGAAAGCGAAGTGTAGCGCGCAGTAGCGTTACCCAGCGGACCGCCAGTGCTATTGCGCGGCCGCCAGACGTCCAGCGGCGAGCGGCAAGCGCATGCACAACCGGCTGCCGCCGGTGTCGTCCACAACCAAGTCGCCGCCCTGAGCCTCGACGAGAGCGCGCGCAAGCGCGGTGCGTCCACGTCGAAACACCCCGTGTGGCTGCGGCGCCGTTTCGGATTTCTGGGCGCCTTGCCGCCGTGGCGCTTCGACCCGCACGCGCAGCGCAACGCGCAAGCCCTCCGCCTCGGTGGCGATGTCGATCAAGCCTCCCGTCGGTGTCCCATCGACCGCGGCGACGAGAAGATTGTCCAGCAACCGAGTCATCCGCGGTCGGTCCACCAGAACAGTCGGCAGCAACGCAGCGGGCCGGAATACCAGACGGCGATCGCTTTGCCGTGCGTGTGGCTCGACCGCACTCACCGCCGCACCCACCAGGAGATTGAAGTCCACCGGTGCGCGCATCAGTACCAGGCTTCCAGATTGCGCGCGCAGAGCATCGAGTAGGCCGGCCACGAGATCGAGCGTGGTCTGCGCCAGCGACCCGACGCGCCGGGCGATCTCGTCGCCGTCGCCCTTGCGAAGCTCCGGCTCGTTGAGAATCTCGGCGTACCCTAACAGGGCCGACAAGGGATTGGTGATGTCATGCCCGATGGCCGCCACGAGGTCGTCCGACAGCAGTGCCGCCGGCAATTCGCAGCGCTGCGTCAGGTTGGCGAGCGTTCGGCGAGCGCTAGCATGCTCACGCTGCAGCCGGTGGTACTCTACTGCTCGTCGCAGCACCAAGGCGATCTCGTCCGCCGCACCCGCTCCCTGCCGGCGGACGACCGCCCAGGCTCCCCCTCGTTGGGCAGCTTTGGCGATCCGCGCATCGGCGGCGTAGGCGACGACACTGACGCCAGCGTCGGCCAGTTGCTGCACGACGTCGAGCGCGGTCTTATCGCCAACCTCGATATCACAGACCGCCACCGACACTTGGCTCAAACGACAGATTGCCAGCGCTTCGGATGCCCGGCGCGCACGCAGCACGGCGGTATCGCCTTCCGGCAGCGCCTGCGCACACGCGGCCGCAGCGATGTCGTCAGCACCGAGATACAGGATAGTTTCAGCCATTGGTCGTGGGCCTTGGCTAGTGCGTGGTGCGGGACTCGTCGGGCAGTTCGACTACCTCGAGAAACAACCCCAATTTCCGCACTCGGTCGATGAACGCCTCCACCCCGACCGGTTTAACCACGTAGCTGCTTGCGCCCAGTTCGTAGGCGCGGTTGATTTCGCGTTGGCTGTCTGTCGAGGTCACCATGACCACCGGAATATTCCGCCAACGCGGATCGGCCTTGAGCTGAGCCAGCACTTCAAAACCGTCGAGCCGCGGCATGTTGACGTCGAGGAAGATCATGTCCGGTGCATTGCCGCTAGCAACGCGCAAGACTTCCAACAGCTCGGCGCCATCGTGAGCACGTTGGATAGTGTTGACGATGCCGCCCCGACGCAGGTTGCGCTCCATCAGTCGCGCGTGGCCATCGTCATCTTCGGCGAGAATTATGTTAACCGACCGCTTCGCTACCACCGTCACGCTCCACTTCCTGTGCGCAACCAAAGAGCAAGCGACATGCCGCAAGCTCCACCAAGTGGTTCAGTGCGGGCAGTGGAACGGCTGGGCACAACACGGCAGTCGCGTGACGCGCAGTGCCGCGTTACGGCACTCGAACGAGCGTGTCGGAGCTATCGGGCGGTGCGAGCGGCCTTGTCTACATCCAAATGCGTAAGAACATGACCGACCGACCCTGACCCAGTGGTTGCCGGTTTGATCACCGGCTAGTGGTTGCCCCTATCCCTCGCAACCCTCACGACGCCCATTTTCGCAACTCGCGGCGGGCAATCGTCATCTTGTGCACTTCATCCGGCCCATCGGCGATGCGCATCGAGCGGCCGTCGCGCCACATGCGGGCGATCGGCGTGTCGTCGGAGACGCCCATCGCGCCGTGGACTTGGATGGCGCGATCGAGGACCGTCAGCATCATATTGGGCACCACGACCTTGATCATGGCGATCTCTTGCCGTGCTTCCTTCTTGCCGATCGTGTCCATCTTCCACGCGGCGTTGAGCACCATCAGGCGCGCCGAGTCGATCTCGATGCGCGAGTCGGCGATCCAGGTCTGGATGATCCCCTTCTCCGCCAGCAAGCTGCCGTGCGTGTAGCGGGTGTTGGCGCGCTTGCACATCAACTCGAAGGCGCGCTCGGCGGCACCGATGCAGCGCATGCAATGATGGATGCGGCCCGGACCGAGGCGCGCCTGGGCGATGGCGAAGCCCATACCCTCTCCGCCCAACACATTGGTCAGCGGCACGCGGCAGTTCTCGTACAAGACCTCCGCGTGACCGCCGCCACCGGTGTGACCCATCACCGGAACCGGTCGCACCAGGTTGAACCCCGGCGTATCGATCGGGACGATGATCTGCGAGGCGCGCCGATGCGGCGGGGCATCGGGATCGGTCACCACCATCGCGATGGCGAATGCCGCGCCGTACGCACCCGAGGTGAACCACTTGTGGCCGTTGATGACGTACTGATCGCCGTCGCGCACCGCGCGCGTACGCAGCAACGTCGGATCGGAGCCGGCGGTCTCCGGCTCGGTCATCGAGAAGCAACTGCGGATCTCGCCGTCGAGCAACGGCTGCAGCCAGCGTTTCTTCTGCTCCGGCGAACCAAACTCGGCGAGGATCTCCATGTTGCCAG
>JBGOUW010000225.1:0-7868 GCA_041477755.1 Binatia bacterium | reverse complement strand
GAAGCTGGGCACGAAGGCGAGAAAGGTCTCGTCAAAAGGGGCCGCGACAGGGAGGCCGCCGGGAATGATGAGCTTGAATCCGGCTTCGAGAGCGGGACTGACACGCAATCCGGCGTAGCTCAAATCGAGGCCGCTGCGGAGCTCGATGTATTTGATGGGTGGGCAGATGAGCACGCAGCCCATCACCAAAGGAATCCACAGTTTGAAGATCCGTTCCTTGAGGAAGTCCTGGCGGCCTCGCGCCTGCAAGGAAGAGCACGCGGACCAGCCGGCCAGGAGAAAGAACAGCGGCATGTGCCACAAGCTGATGAAGCCGCTCAACAGCAGCATGCCGAACGAAGGGTCGGCGTTGCGGATGTGGTAGAAGGGCGCGGGGTTGAAGACCATCGCGACGTGGAAGACGAAGAGTAGGTAGGTGGCGAAGACGCGTAGCCAGTCGATGTCGTAGCGACGCATAGCGTCGGCTGACGATGAGTCGGGGTTCATGATTGTGCCTCCTTCATCAAGCCGCCGACAATGAATTGGACCACCGTGTCCTCAGCGACTTGATCGTCGATCACTTGGGGGGATGGGTCCCAGTGGCGGTGAACGGCCCACGTCACGATCGTCTCCATGATGACGCGTGCCGCGACGCCGACATCGGGAACCGGGCGGAACACCCTTTTTCGGATACGATTCTCCAGGTAATTCGAGAGGCCCTCGATCAGAGCGCCGCGCGCCCCCGTGAACCACAAGGTGGCGAGCTCGGGGTGGAACTGCGCCGACCGATCCATCAGTTTGATGGCGCGCCGGTTACGGCTGATCGTGCCGTAGATCTCGCGAATGATCTGGGTGAGTTCCGCTCGGGGATTGGTGACGCGTTGGCGCGCGAGCGCCGCACTGAGCGCCGGCACGGGTGGCTGTTCCGCCAAGCGTGTGCGCACGTGCTGGACGGTCCTGCCGGGCTTCGGTGTACGGACCGGTAGCGTTGGCGGCGTCGTGATGGGGTGCTTTGCGTCTGCCGAGCGAACGACCAGATCGAAGAGCGCGTCCTTGCTTTCGACGTAGAGATACAACGTCCCTTTGGCGATGCCCATCGCGTCGGCGACATCGGCCATCTGGGTGTGGGCGTATCCCTGTTCGATGAACACCTGCGTGGCGCAGTCGATGAGTTGTTGAAAGCGGTCGGGGGGAATCGTGCGAGCCATGGCGCTATGTATACATGACCGACTGGGTCAGTCAATAGATTAGGTGAGGCGAGATGAGTCCGCTGCGTCTTTGGGATGCGCCCGATGCGCGCGCGGATCGCCCGCGCCGAGATCGAGGCGCTGCCATCGATGTCCCGTGCCGCTACCGAGCTGGTATCGCACCTGGAAGCGCGGCATCGGTTGCGACCGGCGCGGGTGTTTGCTACGGTACACGCCAATGCGCCTGGATCGGGCTTGGCAGACGGTGACGCGACGACGCGTCGCGTTCGCCTTCACACTCTGCGCTCTCACTTTGACCTTGCGACCGATGACGGTTGCCGGCCAACGGGCGGCGGAAGCCAAGTACGTCGATCCGGCGCGGGCTGCCGAACTCGCGCAGCGTTCGATCGTCCTGATGAAGCAAGGCGAAGACGCCTACGACCCGGCGCAGAAAGAGCGCCTTTGCCGCGAGGGCTATGAGCTGGCTCAGCAGGCGGTGGCGGCCGACGACTCGAATGCGGATGCTCACTTCGCGCTGTTTGCGACGATGGGTCGCGTGATGTTGGCCGACGGTATGACGCTCAACCCGTTCAGCCTGGTGCGCGTGAACCGCGAGTTGGAGCGCGCCCTCGAGCTCAATCCGGAACACTCCGACGCGCTCGCGGCGAAGGGCGGTCTCTATCGCCAACTCCCGAGGCTTCTCGGCGGGAGCCTCGCCAAGGCCGAGCAATACCTGCAGCGATCGATCGAGCTGGACCCGAATGCGGTTGGGGCGCGCATCGAGCTGGCGTTGACCTATCAAGAGATGGGCGAGGCCGAGAAAGCTATCGAGCCGCTCAAGCTCGCCGCGGCGATCGCGGAGCAGCAGGGCAAAACGCGTCAGTTTTACGAAGCTCGCGAGTTGCTGAGCGCGATCCAACCGAAGAATTAAAAGCGCCCCGACGCCGGCACGTCGCCGGTCACTTGGGTGCGAAGGTTTTCAAATAGGCAAGCAAGTTCTCGATGTCGTCTGACGACAGCGAGCTACCGAACGGTACCATCGGCGTGCCCGGCTTGCCGTTCTTGATCGCGTTCTTCGCCTGTTCGTCGTTCGAGGTCTTCCAGTAGTCGGTGGATGCGAAGTTCGACGGCGGCGGTTTGAGGGCGGCGCCGACCGGGCCATCGCCCTTGCCGGTGGCGCCGTGACAGAACGCACACCGGCCCGTGTACAGCGTCTTGCCCTTGTCGACATCGCCGGCATGGGCCACACTTACCACCCACAAGAGCCCACCGATCGCAATCAGTTTCCGTCGTCTCACAGTAGGTTCCTCCGGAGCGGCGCATAGAATCGTATCGCCCCGAGCAGGTCAAGCCGGAACGCGAGCCGAAACGCGAGCATGACGAGCAGCAAGCGTCGGGAGTCTCCAAGCATTGGGGGCTCGTGATGTGCTAGGGTGCCGCGATGCACAGCGCGGTCGCGGAAGGTGTGGCGGTGTTTGCAGCCGCGTTCGCCGCCGGCATGATCAACTCGGTGGCGGGTGGCGGGACGCTGATCACCTTCCCAACGCTGGTGTGGCTTGGGCGCGATCCGATCATCGCGAACGTCACGAGCACCGTAGCGTTGTGGCCGGGCTCGCTCGGCGGCATGCTGGGATTCCGTCACGAGCTGGGCGACAGCCGCCGCTGGATGCTGGTGCTCGCGGGGCCGTCGATCGCCGGCGGATTGCTGGGAGCGTTCTTGCTGCTGCGCACGCCGTCGCGGACGTTTGCGGCGATCGTGCCGTACCTGATTCTGTTTGCCACCATCTTGTTCGCCGCCCAAGAACCGCTGGCGCGTTGGCTGCGGCGTAACGACGAAGCGCTAGGCGCGCAGCGCGACGTGGCGCCACATCAGCCGCGTGACGACTGGTGGTTGGGCATCGCGGCGTTTCAGTTTCTGGTCGCGGTCTACGGCGGCTACTTTGGCGCCGGCATCGGCATCCTGATGTTGGCGGCGCTTGGCCTGCTGGGGCTCAGCGACATTCATCAGATGAACGGGCTGAAGAATTTCTGCGCGGTGTGCATCAATCTGATCGCGGCGGGTTACTTCATGTTATGGGGGCCGGTGAATTGGCTCGACGCGACGGTGATGGCCGCCGGCGCGATTGCTGGCGGCTTCGGTGGCGCGGGCTTGGCGCGCCGATTGGGACGCGAGTTCGTGCGCCGAGTCGTCGTGGTGATCGGCTTCGCGATGGCGATATCGCTCTTCCTACGTGGCTAGGCAACGGGTCAGCTCGAAAACGACCACCAAGTCATTCTGAGCCGGAGGCGAAGAGTCTCTCTTCATGCCGTGGGCACCAGAGAGATCCTTCGCGGAGTTTGTCCTGAGCCCTTCAACTTCGCTCAGGATGAACTCCGCGAAGGGCTCGGGATGACAATTCTGGGAGCAAACCTGCCCTTCCCGGCTAGTCCCGCTTGCAAGCTGGTGCCGGCGTCACTATTGGCTGCCGACATGTCGCGTGTACGGGCACAGACGGTTGCGGCGCTGCTGTTCGGCTCCGGGTTCTGCGCGCTGATCTACGAAGTCGCGTGGTTGCGCCTGCTGCGCTTGGTGTTCGGCGCCTCGACGGCGGCGAACGCTGCGGTGCTGGCGATCTTCCTCGGCGGGCTAGGGCTCGGGGGATGGTGGCTTGGGCGGCGGGCGGACGCCGCGCGCAATCCGCTCGCGTTCTACGCGCGCCTGGAGTTCGGAGTGGCGTTGGCGGCGGCGGCGAGTCCGCTGCTGATCATGGTGGTGCGCTGGCTCTACCTCGCTCTCGGCGGGACCGCTGCGCTCGGCCTGACCGGCGGCACTTTGCTGCGATTGGGGTTGTCGACGCTGGTGCTGGGTTTTCCCACGGTCCTCATGGGGGGCACACTGCCGGCCGCGGTGCGTGCGGTTGAACGCCGCGCCGACGCCGGCCGGCGCCAGATGGGTCTGATCTATGGCGTCAACACGCTCGGCGCCGTGGTGGGCAGCTTGTGCGCGAGTTTCTTCTGCCTCGAGATGTTCGGCACCAATCGCACCATCTGGCTGGCCAGCGTGATCAATCTGATAGTGGCGTTGCTGGCGTTCGGTATCGCGCGCCGCATCGTGGTGACGGATGAGGATCCCACCGAGTTGCGCAGCGAGTCGCCCTTGCCCGCCGTTCCGCCCGCCGTCTCGTCCGCACCGGTGGCGTTGATCTTGATGGCGGCCGCGGTGGTTGGCTTCGCGTTCCTGCTGATGGAGCTCGTGTGGTACCGAATGCTGGCGCCGCTGCTCGGCGGGTCGTCGTATACATTCGGATTGATTCTGTCGGTGGCTCTGCTCGGCATCGGTGTCGGCAGTGTCCTGTACGCGGTCGGTTCGCAACAACGCCGGCCGAGCTTGATGGCATTCGCCGCGAGCTGCGCGCTCGAAGCCTTGTGCATCGCCCTTCCTTACGCAGCGGGTGATCGAATCGCTGTGGCGGCGATGGTGATGCGGCCGCTTGGGTTCATCGGCTTCCTGTCCTTGGTTGGCACGTGGCTGGCGATCTCGCTGGTGGTGGTGTTTCCCGCCGCGGTCGTGTCGGGGTATCAGTTCCCACTTTTGGTTGGATTGCTCGGAGTGGGTGACCAACGCGTAGGCCGCGAGGTTGGCCAAGCGTACGCGTGGAACACGGTCGGTGCGATCGTCGGCTCACTGGCGGGCGGCTTTGGCTTGCTGCCGTTGCTGTCGGCGCCGGGTGTGTGGCGGCTCGTCGTGTACTTGCTGATCGGGTTGGCGGTGATCAGTGTGGCGCGTGCGCTACGAGACGCCGCCGGGCGGAGTCGCGCCTTGACGCCGTTGCTGGTCGCGGCGGTAAGTGTGCTGCTGTGCCGCGCGGAGGGGCCCACCGCGTTTTGGCGTCACTCGCCGATCGGAGCCGGGCGGCTGCATATGTCGATCGATGCACCGAACGACTTGCAGCGTGTGCTCAACGAGCGGCGGCGTCCGATCATTTGGGAGGCCGATGGAGTCGAAAGCACGGTCGCGCTCGACAGATCGAATGCCTACGCCTTCATCGTCCACGGCAAATCGGACGGCAACGCGATCGCCGACGCACCGACGCAAGTGATGTCGGGGCTCATCGGCGCCTTGCTCCACCCCGAGCCCAAGCGCGTCTTGGTGATCGGCCTCGGCACTGGCAGCACAGCTGGTTGGTTGGCGCAGGTGCCGTCGGTCGAACGGGTCGATGTGGTCGAGCTGGAGCCGGCGATCTTGCACGTCGCCGAAGTCTGCAGTCCGGTGAATCAGAACGTGCTCGCGAATCCGAAGGTGCACATCGTCATCGGCGACGGCCGCGAGTTCTTGCTGACCACGACCGAGCGTTACGACATCATTTTCTCCGAGCCGTCCAATCCGTATCGCGCGGGCGTGGCCAGTCTGTTCACGCATGAGTTCTACGACGCGGTCCGCGCGCGTCTGACCGAGGCCGGGGTGTTCGTGCAATGGGTCCAGGCCTATGAGGTTGGTGCTTCCACCCTCCGCAGCGTGTATGCGACGCTCGGCCGCACGTTCCCGGCGGTGGAAACATGGGAAGTGAATCGCGGCCACGACCTCGTCTTGGCGGCGCGCGCGCAAGCCCGCCCGCACGACGTGGCGCAACTGCGCGCGCGCGTCGCGACCGAGCCGTATCGCAGCGCGCTGCAACTCGTTTGGGGTGTTACGGGTGTGGAGGGATTCTATAGCCGGTTCATCGGCAATGCGGGATTGGGCGAGGCGCTGGCGCACGCCGGCGACGCTCGGATCAATACCGACGATCGGACGCTGATCGAGTTCGAATTTGCCCGCACCGTGGGCCGCGAGGGGCTGTTGAGTGTGGAGGATCTGCGCGCGCTGGCAACGGCGCGCGGGTATCACCGGCCGCCGATCGAAGGTGGCTCGATCGATTGGAACTTGGCGGACGAGTTGCGCAGCCTGCGCGCGGCGACCGAGGCCTCGGTTCCAGAAGCCGTCCATTTGCCGGATGCTGCGTTGAACGAACGCCTGCGTGCGCGCCAGGCCTATGCAGCTGAAAATATCAATGAGGCCCGGTTGCACTGGCAGGCGCAGACCGAAGGGCCGAAGGGGCCGCGCGACCTCACCATGCTGGCGGAAATGTTTACGGCGGCGGGTGATGTCCGGGCGCTGGAGTACATCGATGCCCTGCGGTCGCTGTTCCCGCCGGAGGCCGAGGCGTTGCTGGCGCAGTGGCATCACCGCGCCGGCGAAGTGGACACTGCGGCGGCGCATCTGCTCGCCGCATTTTACGCATACCGGGTGTTTCCGTGGGCGCATCCGATGGTCATGAACCACGCGCTCTCGTTGGCGTGGACGATCGCGACCCAGCGGCCGCAGTGGGCGGGCGAACTGTTCACCGCGCTCGCGGAGCCATTTGCGGTGCGTGTCCTCGACGAAGCTCGCATACACACCTACGCCGACATCGGGTTGATGACCGATTTCGACGGCAAGTGCATCGCGGCGTTGGCGCCGTTCGAGCCGCACACGATTTGGGACCGCCGCTTCCTCGAAGAGCGCGTCCGCTGCTACGACACGCACCACCATCCGCTGGCTGAGCGCGCGCGGCTTGAGCTCGCCACCTACCTCGCGAACGCACCGGGCCGGATCGATCAGGGGCTGGCACCGGCGCAGCCGTAGCGATCGTGTCGGTGACGGGATTTTGAGGCAGTCAACGGCGCGGCTACGACACGGTGCGAGGTTTGTAGATCGCGGTGTGGCGGATGTGCTGTACGACGCGGTCGGGATCGGCGACCACCAGGATGTCGAGGACGACGAACTCGTGGCCTTTGCGCTCGAAACACTCGGCGACCCGTGTGCGCAGACTGATCGCCTCACCGTAGCGCGCGAGAGAATAGTGGGTCACGTCGCTGGCAGTATGGATCCACGGGCCCAGCACGACGTTGCGGACGAGCACTTGATTGGCGAGCGCGAGCAGCAGGGCAGGGTGGGCGATCCCCTCGGCGCCGCGATAGAGCGGCAAGTCATCACCGATGCTGTCGGCGAAGGCGATGGCCTTGCGCGCGTCGAGACGCAACCCGAGTGTGCCGAGCACCGTGCCCGCCGCCAGAGCTGACTCCGTCGCAGGCGGACGCGCGACAGGCAGCGGCGCAATCGGGTAGATTGCCACATCGGGTTCTGCGCTCGGCGATGACGTGCGCGCGCTGCCCCGCGCGCAGATGACTCCGTCGGGGCGTTGCACGGCAAGCTCGATGTGGTCGTCGGTGTGTTGCGCGACGACGGTGATGTCCTCGCCGTCGTAACACGGCTGCATGAAGCGCCCGCTGGCGCTGCCGCGCGCCAACCACTCGGCGCCCAAGCGCTCGACGACCGGGCGAGTGAGGTAACCGAACACCGCGATGCCCGGCACCAGTCCGCCGGCGAAACCGTACTGGCGGGCGACGGTGTCGTCGTGGATCTTGTTGTCCGAGTCGGACGCGATATTGCGCGCCCGCACCCGATAGGTACCGAATTGTTCAGTCGATGGGGAGTGACCGCTCACTGGCTACTTCTTCTGCTCCATCTCTTGGCCGCAGCACTTGATTGAGCCGGTGCCGGCCTTGGTGACGATGACCTGCGAGCCGCACTTGCCGCAGATGTACATTTTGCCGAGTTGGTTTGCCATTGCTCTCTCTCTGCTCGATCACGAGCCTTTGAATTTGGGCCGCCGCTTTTCGAGGAAGGCGCGGATGCCTTCGGCG